>JAFYYJ010000078.1 GCA_017557605.1 Salinivirgaceae bacterium | reverse complement strand
CTTAACAATCTCGGCATCTTCCTGACGCTCCTCATACTCGTTTTCGCCAACAATGCCCACATCGGCAATGCCGCTTGCCACGGCCTGCGGAATGTCATCGTCACGCAAATAAAGAACCTCTACCGGGAAATTCTTTGCCGGTACCAGCAGGGTGCGCTTTCCCGATTCCACCTTAATGCTCGACTCTGCAAGCATTGTCATTGTCTCGTCAAACAAACGGCCTTTGGCCTGAACTGCAATTCGTAGTAACATATTGTATCTGTTTATATTAGTTTCGCTTTAAAAAGAAAGGCCCGCATTGATGCGAGCCTTCTGTATATTCACATAGTATCACCCTCAATGCCTTTAGATTGATTCGCAGCAATGATGATGATGGTGTTTCTGTAACATTTCCGTTTCTGTTTTTTTTATTTTGATGGTGCAAAGGTAAATTGATTAATTAAATATGCAACATTTTCTGCCTAAACAATATTTTCAAGACTCAAAAATTACCGGCTTTTGATATTCAAATTGTTTTTATCTTTAATGTTTGAACCGGCGTTGGGGCTGGTGCGATTAACAATTTGTATATGAGTATCGATACAAGTACGGCTTTAGAGTTGTTTTTCAGAAACAGCAACGACTTGGTGATTGTTTTGGACTCCGATTGCAAAATCGTGAAGATAAACCCAACGTGCGTCAAAATTTTCGGCTATCAGCCCGAGGAACTTGTGGGGCGGCACATTATGGAGCTTGTGCACTCTGACGACACCGAGCGCGCCGAAATTCAGATTAAGAATCTTTTTCAGACCGAAGGCGTCAATTTTCCGTTCAAAAACAAAGCTATACACAAAGACGGCAGCACCCGCTGGCTCAGTTGGTCATCGTGCGTCATAGGCGGTATTCTGTACGCTACCGGCGTCGATGTCACGCTGCAGGAGGAGAAGATGCGCAACCTTAAGAATCTCCGCAAACAGTATATGTCAGGCGTCAATTCGATGCTCGGACTTTGGGAGATTGACATCGAGAGCCGCGACTTCTACGGCGACGAGCGCACCTACGAGATTTTCGGCCTGCCTTACAAAATAAAGCAGCGCCTGAGCGATTTGATATTTATCCTGACCGACGAATATCAGGAACTTGCTATTGAGCAAATTAGGAAATCGCTTACAACGAAAATGTTCAGAAACTTCGAGTGCGACATTATCTGCCAGACCGACAAACAGATACACACAATAGCGGTTTCGGGAAGTTTAATCTTCGACAACGACTTCAACGTAAAATCGTTCTTCGGCACACTTCAGGACGTTACCGAGCAGAAAACCATTTCGTTCAAACTTGCCGAGATGGCACAGCTTCAGCGGACTATGCTTGCCGCACTTGAGCCGCTTGTCGCTCTCTATAGCAACAATCATATAGTATGGGCAAACAAACAGGAAATGCTTGGCTACACCGCCGAGTATCTTGCCGACAAACCCATATCGGTGATATTCAAAAACTACGACGATTATGTCCGCATCAAGGCAGATGCCTATAAAAATATGGAGCAGGGAGCGACCTATTCAACAGAGTTTGAGGCAGTTTCTGTTTCGGGTAATTCGGCGTGGATTCACCTTTCGGGCAAACTGATGTCGCAAGATTCAGTAATATGGACGGCTATCGACATAACCGAGCAGAAAGAGAACGTAATAAAGCTGAAAAAGGCGCTTGCCAAAGCTGAGGAGTCGGACAAGCTGAAGGAGACGCTATTGCAAAAACTGTCGCACGAGATACGCACGCCGCTGAACGCCATTGTCGGCTTCTCCGATGTTCTCAGCACGGCCGGCAATCTGCCGCAGGCAACCGTCAAATCGTACACCGATATAATAAGCGAAAACAGCACCCAGCTGCTGCGCATCATCACCGATATGCTCACCATGTCGGACCTT
This sequence comes from Salinivirgaceae bacterium, assembly GCA_017557605.1. Taxonomy (GTDB): domain Bacteria; phylum Bacteroidota; class Bacteroidia; order Bacteroidales; family SZUA-534; genus RUG13583. The sequence goes on along the minus strand of JAFYYJ010000078.1, from coordinate 17,159 downwards.
GACGCCAGCCGTGTGTCAGTCAGCATCGAGAGCGTAAACATCGATATGGAGTTGGAGCGCCTGTTCAGCCGTTACAGGGCCAAGGCCGAATCAAAGAAAATCAACCTGATATACTGCCAGCCGCAGACCGCAGGCTTAAGCATTGCCACCGACCGCGCCAAGTTTGTGCGCATAATGTCGAACCTGATTGACAACGCAATCAAATTTACCGAACAAGGCAATGTATCGTTTGGTTACAATTTGATTAACAACGATATAGAGTTTTTCGTTGAGGATGAAGGCGAAGGCATACCTGTTGCCGCTCAAAAGCATCTGTTCGACCGTTTCTACCAGATAACCGAAATGGGCAGTTCGTCGGGCATCGGCATCGGCCTTACAATATCAAAAGCTTTTGCAAATATGATTGGCGGCTCGATGCGTTTGAAATCGGAAGAAGGAGTGGGGACAACTTTCTATCTGACACTGCCAGTGTGTGTGAAATAACCACTGACGATGACTAAAACGTAAACCACTTATGCCTCCTAAACTTTTAACTTCTAAACTTATAACTTACTACTTGCCACTTATCACTTACGCCTTCATAACAGCACCATTTCGGCGCAAAAAAATATTTGGATAATCTAAAACAATATGTACTTTTGCACCCGCTTGAAAGCCTAAGTGGCGGAATTGGTAGACGCGCTAGTTTCAGGGACTAGTGTTAGCAATAACGTGCAGGTTCGAGTCCTGTCTTAGGCACACAAAAAGTTCTTTATTCTTTGCCCAGATGGTGAAATTGGTAGACACGCTACTTTGAGGGGGTAGTGGCCGTTAGGCTGTGCAAGTTCGAGTCTTGTTCTGGGCACTACAAAAAAGAGATTGTCAGTTTTGGCAGTCTCTTTTTTTTGTGTGCAATCAGCAATAGTTTTCGCCAATTACTCTTTTCGCACCAACTTTTCGAGGTATAATTCAAATAAAAATACCACTTTTCGCGCAAATACCCCTAAAATTTAAGGGTGCTTGTTGAAAAATAGTAAGTAATTCACTTACAATATCCCATTTTTAATGTACCTTTGTGCCGAAATCTTAAAAATATTTATAAATGTCAACAATCCGTTTTAAGGCTTTGGAGCAACTGATGAACCGTCAGGCGGTGAAGGTTGAGATGCCCGACAAAAAGGTGTCGGAGTACTATGCCGAAAATGTTTTCGACAAGGGCAAAATGAAGGAGTTCCTGTCGCGTGAGGCTTATGAGTGCGTTATCGACTCAATCGAGAACGGCACGCGCATACCGCGCCGCATTGCCGACCAGGTGGCTTCGGGAATGAAGGCGTGGGCACTAGGCAAAGGCGCAACTCACTATACGCACTGGTTCCACCCGCTCACAGGCTCAACGGCCGAGAAGCATGACGCTTTCTTTGAGCCTAATTTCGACAGTGCAACCGGCATCGAGGCCTTCGACGGCGGCAAACTGGCACAGCAGGAGCCCGACGCATCGAGTTTCCCAAGTGGCGGATTGCGCAATACATTCGAGGCGCGTGGCTATACGGCTTGGGACCCGTCGTCGCCAGCTTTCATTCTTGAGAAAACGCTCTGTATACCAACCATTTTCATATCGTACACAGGCGAGGCGCTCGATTTCAAAACTCCGCTCTTGAAGGCTACATCGGCTTTGAACGACGCAGCAGTTGGCGTCTGCCAATATTTCGATAAAGACGTTACCAAGGTGGTAACAACATTGGGTTGGGAGCAGGAGTATTTTCTGGTTGATTCGGCGCTGTTCCTTGCGCGTCCTGACTTGCAGTTGACCGGCCGCACGCTTATGGGACACGCATCGGCCAAAGACCAACAATTGGACGACCACTATTTCGGTACCATTCCGAGCCGAGTGAGTGCTTTTATGCGCGACTTTGAGGTTGAGGCTTACAGACTTGGAATTCCCGTCAAGACACGCCATAACGAGGTAGCACCCAATCAGTTCGAGTGCGCGCCGGTGTTTGAGGAGGCCAATCTGGCGGTTGACCACAATATGCTGCTTATGGACCTGATGAAAAAGGTGGCACGCCGCCACAACTTCAACGTTTTGTTTCACGAGAAGCCGTTCAAAGGCATCAGCGGTTCGGGCAAGCACAACAATTTCTCAATGGCTACCAACACTGGCGTTAACCTGCTGTCGCCTGGTAAGAACCCCAAGAGCAATATGCAGTTTCTGGTGTTTCTGGCCTGCACCGTCAGCGCTGTGTACGAGTACGGTGACCTTCTGCGAGCTAGTATCGCCACGGCCGGCAATGAGCACCGCTTGGGCGCAACCGAGGCGCCGCCGTCGATAATGTCGGTGTTCCTTGGTAGCTATCTATCTGGTATTCTTGATGATATAGAGCAACGTGTTAGCGACAAGAAGATGACACCCGACGAGAAAACCGACATCAAGTTGGGCATTGGCCGCATTCCGGAAATTCTGCTCGACAACACCGACCGCAACCGCACGTCGCCGTTCGCCTTCACGGGCAACCGGTTTGAGTTCCGTTCGGCCGGAGCCAGCGCCAACTGCGCCGCTCCAATGACGTTCCTTTGCCTTGGCGTGGCCGACCAACTACGTAAGTTCAAACTGAAGGTCGATGCCAAAATCGATGCGGGAGTAAAGAAAGACGAGGCTATCTTCCAAGAACTCAAAGAGTTGATTGTATATTCGAAGCCCGTCCGCTTCGACGGCAACGGATACAGCCACGAGTGGGAACAAGAGGCCGAGCGCCGCGGACTGTCAAACCCGAAAGGTGCCATTGCAGCTTTGGAAGCCTTCCGCGACCCCAAGAACATTGAACTTTGCACAAGCGCCAAAGTGTTCACCGAGCGCGAGATTGAGGCACGCCACGAAATCCGCGTCGAGAACTACACCAAGAAGATTCAGATTGAATCGCGCGTGTTGGGCGATTTGGCCACAAACCACATTATACCAACGGTTTACAAATATCAAAACCAGTTGATTGAGAACGTGCGCGGCCTTAAAGAAGTGCTTTCCGATGCCGATTTCAATGAGGTGGCTGAGTTGCAACTCGAGACTATCAGAGATATTTCTATGCGCATAACCGCCATAAAATCACTGGTTACCAATATGACCGAGGCCCGCAAACAAGCCAACGCTATCGATGACATTTTTGCAAAGGCACGTGCCTATTCCGACACCGTAAAACCTTATCTGTCAGACATCCGCGAGCATATCGACCATTTGGAAATGATATCGGATAACGAGATTTGGCCGCTGCCTAAATATCGCGAGTTGCTGTTCTCGCACTAATCTAAGGTTTGGGGTGAGAAAGCGAAAGAATATTTTTTTATATTAGGACGTGAAAAATATCGAAAAATATAATGTTAATCTCGAAGGGCTTTACGTTCTGACAAAAGCCGATGCACGCAGCTATGCCGATTGTTGTGCGCAGGCCTATCGCCCGTACCCTCTTACCGACTGGATGTTGGACAAATATGTGCCGACTCCTCGATTTGCCGATGTGTGGCGGACCAATTTTCTTTGCACACTCAGCGATTCGATTTCGGTTGCCGACTCGCCCGAATGTAAGGCTGTTGCTGTATGGATGCCGCCAGGCTACTCCGCTTTTGGCACATTAAAATACATCAGCTGCGGTGGTTGGCGGTTTGTCAGTCGTTTGCCGAGAATGTTTGCATACGAGAATTACACCAAGAAGTTGAAGGCGCGTTTGGTTGGCGACAAATGCTGGTATCTGAACAATCTTGCGACCCGTCCACAGTGGCAGGGACGAGGTTATGCCTCACGTCTTATGAGTCCGTTTCTCGATATGTGCGATGCAACTAATAGTCAGGCTTTCCTTGAAACCCACATCGAAAAAGACGTTGTAATGTACGAGCATTTTGGGTTTCGCATAATTGGAACGGGCATAATACCAGGAACAAACATCAAGCATTATGCGATGTTGTACGGGCGCAAAAAAGGGTGGTAGGAAGTGAATTGAAGATGAACCAACATAAAAAAACGCCAACTCATTGAGCTGGCGTTTTTTATTTAGTGGTGTGGTTAGTGGTTTTGCTTTTTTACTTGAACAATACCCAGAGATTCGGGTTCTCAGCGGTCATAACGTTCAACTCGTTGTAGGCTTCGCGCTCAGTAGCAAAGCGTTTCAGACCAACGCAATAGAAACTGCCGTTACGAACAGTGCGGGCGTCGAAACCGGCATTCTTCATCTGCTGCTCAAAGCTCTCGGCATAAGCAGGGTTCTGGAAGCTGCCTGCAATAATGTAGAAGTAGCTTGAGTTGTCAACAGCAGGCTCTTCAACAACAGGCTCGGCAACCGGTTCAACTTCAACTGAATCAACAGCGACAGTGTCAACAGCTGGCAAAGTGTCAACAATTACCGGAGTCTCTGGCTGTTGGGCTGGACGGAAACGACCGATAAGGTTAAAATTGATTACTGCCCATACAATTGCACCTATAATGATAAGTGCCGACACTACAATCAAAACGATATTGAGTGTCTTGTTTTTAGTCTTAATTTCCATGTTTTTTTGTGTTGTAAAAGATTGTGTATAAGTACTATTTGTTTGATTTACATTAATCTCTTTTTTCGGCTCAAGAGTTATCGGCTCCAGAGTTGTTGTGTTTGCGGTTGTAGTTGTATTCTGAAATCCCGGTTCAATTTTCGACGATTCAACCTCAATCATGTTGCTGCCGTCGTCTTTCTTTTCCGGAGTCGGTGTTTGAGCGGCCGATTCTGCTTTAGGAGTGTCGGCAACTTCTTCGGTTTTCGGAGCTGTTGTTTTTGCGGCAGTCTTTTTAGCTGCAGGTTTGGCTTTTTTAGGAGCGGGAGCGGTGTCGTCGCTTTGTTCAAAAACGATGTCGCCGTTGCTGCCTTTCGACAGATAGCCGACGCCGTCAATAAGGAATTTGTCGCCGTTTTTAAGCACAGCCTCAATCTCTTTCACATATTTTTTAATCTGTTCCTTGCTTTGAGTGGCGTCGATGTGCTCGTTTACGATAATCTTGTTGACAAGAACTCCGTCGTTAAATTTCAGGAAATCGTTGAAAGATATGATTTTTCCGTTGTCGGAATTCTGAATCATAAATGCGCCGAAATCAGGAATGATAACTCGTGAGTTATTGCTAATCAGCTCTTTAATGTATTCATTAATCATAGAATCCATATTTTAAAACCGAAATCAAATTTACAATAAAAAACTTTTAATAAGCAAGATATTACATCAACTATTTGCATTTTAGATAATAAGCCTGCTTTTCGGCCGCTTCGTCAATATGGTTTCAACCTCAGTTATTGTTTCCTTATAGCGATGATTTTCAGTTAGTTTTGGTTTCTATTCCAATGTCAGACTTTTGATAACCACCGGTTTGCCGCCGCTTGTCCAGATGCCGGCAATATAGATGTGCGCTGCGTCAACCTTCTGTCCGTTTTTGTTTTTCATGTTCTGAAGGTCGATTGTCAATGTCGTTTTTGTGCCGAAGTCGTACATAGCCGGGTCCGACCAGTAGTTGTTTGAGTCGAACAGGCGGAACGATGCCGAGCATTCTTGCACAGTGCCAAGTTCAATAGTAAGCGTTGAGTAGCCTGATAGGTTGATTCCCGACGGGTATTTCCAACCGCCGAATCCCCATTGTCCGGTTATGAGTGTACCAGTCGTCTCGTCGAAAGAGCCTGTTTCCCAGATGTTTGGGTCGAATTTGGCATTTGTCAGCGGGAAGAACTGCAACACTTCAACCTCAATGGTTTTGGTCAGCGTTTTACCGGCTTCGCTGTATTTCACATCTATGGTTGTAGTGCCTTCCTTCAGTGCCTTGAACCGTCCGTCTTCGTAGCTGACAACGCTGCTGTCGGCAATCACAAACTCAAGGTTTTCGCTTACAACCGATGCCATGCCATTGGAGTACATCACAGACACTACCAACCGGCTTGTTGAGCTGAGCATCATCTCAACTTTGCCATTCTTGGCGTTGCCAATGTTTACGCTCATTGGCTCGCCTTTCGGAATTTCGCCTTCGGCATACTCCTTATACCAATGATAAATAGGCCAAGGGCAAGCCTCAGGGTCAGATAGGAATGTGTAGTCGGCTTCGCTTGCGGGCGCTTTGTCGTTGAATTGAGCAAGCAGGTCGGGCGATGTGAAGATGAGCCAACTCACATTTCCGCTGAGGTCGGCAATAAGCTTGAAGTTGGCGCCAAAACCCGCGCCGCCGGCAACGCCAGTGTAGGCTTTGCCCCACGATTTGTTGTATTTGGCTGGTGCCCAGTCCATTTCGGTAACCATTACGGGCGCAAAATCGGCTACGGGCTTCACTTTTTCGTTCCAGCCAGTCTGAAACGACTCGTAGCCGCCGTTATCCTGAATGTCGCCGTGGTCAGGGTTTTCTCCGTCGCTGCCCAACCAGCCCGGATAAACGTGGACAGCATAGCCGATGTTGTAGCCTTCCACCGGATTGTTGGCAAATCCGCTGTAGTTACCCTGATAGGCCGGTCCGGGAATCCAGAGCACATTGTCGCAGCCGTTGCCACGGATAACATCAACAACCGACTGGAAAATCTCCTTGCAGGCGTTGAAGTGGCTCTGCGACCAGCTTCCCGTCGAGCCGTCCTTTCCTTTAATATCGACAGGCTCATTGGCAAGCTCAAACATTACCATTGGGTTGTTTTTCAGGTAGCTGTTCTGCGACACAATATCCCAAACGCGGATAAGGTATTTGTTGTAGTCGTCGCCAACGGCAATCACATGCGGACAAACGCCTGGAGGCCTCATCACTACATACATTCCGCTTTTGATGATATATTTCGCCATTGGCACAAAAACCTCATCAAGGTATTGTTTGAAACGTTTCACATCGAAGGCCGAAATGTCGTTTTCGCCAGTTGTCTGTACGCCCGGAGTGTTGCTCCAGTAGGGGTCCATGTGCATACGCACAAAATCCATGGCCCAACCGGCACGCTGAATGTCATCAATCAGCCCTTGATTGTAGCTCAGGCAGGCATCGACATCATAGTTGTTCCATTTGGTCATCTGCTCGTTGAACCATGGGCTATAGGTCTGTGCAAAGCCGTGCAGATTGACAATCTGGCCGTTAGCGTCTTTCAGAAAACGTCCGTCGGTGTAGATTCCAGCGTATTCGGTGTTCGTATATCCGCTGATTTTCAGCATTGTCTGTGCGTAACGCTTACCGATAATGCGGTAGCCTTCGGCGGTGAAATGCAGTCCGTCGTCGCGGCCGGGGCAGCCTTCCGACGACACCACATGAGCTGTTGGAATGACATTTGGCAGCTTGGCTATCACTGAGTTATGACCGCCGCACACGCCACCTTCCTCGGTCCTCAGTGTCTCGCCAACAAGCAGTGGCACATCGTCGGCTGTGAGGTTGAGGTCGGTTAGAAGGTCGTTGTAGATTTTCTTAACCTTATCAGGCCAATCTTGTTGCCCGTTGTTCGATTCGCCCTGATGCAGCAGAATGCCTTTGATAACGCCTTTGTGCTGGGCTTTCTTTGCCATTTCGACAAGTTTTTGATACGGATTGCGGTCGTAGTGGTTCATGTAGGCGCGGAGCCAGTCGGCTGTTGAACCGTTGTTGTAGTAAGCCTCGCACTGGTCTTTGTCGAACGCCTCAATGGCCGCACCGCCAATAGCCACCATAACAATGCCGATAGTGTCGCTCTTGTTTACATGGCGTAGCATCTCGCGCCCGAAATAGTCGGCAGGAGTGAGGCCTGTAGTTTTGCGGCAGAGAGGCGGAACGGCGCTTCGCCACGTGCCTGTGCGTTTGCCGTAATAGGCTGAATCTTCGGTAGTTACAACCATATTCAAGAATCGTCCGCTTATGTCTTCACGGTCGATGTCTTCAATTGCAGCATTGCCTTCCATGTTCGACTGCCCGAAGCATAGATAAACTTGGAAATGCGGATTTGGCTGATTTTCAGTGCTGTCATTAGGCCCGTCGGGAGTTGGAGAGTCCGGTTTATCGGCGCAACAGGCGAATGACAGTGCCATTAAAAGTGTAATGACGAATCGTAATTTTTTCATATTTAATTATTTATATCTATTCAGATAAACTATTGCTTTCAATATCATATTTATGCGCAATCACATTTGTAAGGTCTATTCCACACTCGTTCATTAGGTTCACAAGTGTGTATAAACTCTTGCAGATGAATAAAATTGTTCATTTAGTAGTAAATCGTTTAATCGGAGAACAGGTCAGGTTAATCGAAAGCAATTTATTCTGAATTCTAAATTCAGAATTCTTAATTACCTGAGTCTCAGCAGTTGCGGCACAATGTGTGGTCCGCGGAATGTGCGTTCGCCTTTGTAATAGACGTGCTCAAGGTATAGCCCGGCAGCTGGAGCAGTCAGCTTTGCGGGCATTGGTGAATACTCATTAAGCATACTTTCGACATCGGTCAGGCTGATTTTTCCGCGCCCGATTTCGACCAGCACGCCAACCATGCGACGTACCATTTTCCAAAGGAAATGCGAGCCTGTGATATGTATTGCAATTAGGTCACGCGTCTCGTAAATGTCAATGGCATTGATATTTACAATGGTGTTGGGCGTTTCAGCGTTCTTATCGGTGAATGACGCAAAATCGAGACGGCCTATCAGCGTGGCGGCAACTTTTTTCATCTGTTCAACATCGAGCTCGTCGCGAATCCACCACACATTGCTTTTGCCAAAAGCCGTACGACGTTTGGAAATCAGATAGATATAGCTGCGTTCGACAGCATCGTACCGGGCGTGAAATTTCGGATTTGCCTGCTCGGCAGTCAGCACGTTAACATCGTAGGGCAGATTGTCGTTCAGACTCATCATCAGTCTTTCTGGCGATATATGGCTATCAACCTCAAGATGAGCTACTTGCCCCAAGGCATGCACGCCAGCATCGGTGCGGCCTGAGCCAAAAAACTCGAACTTTGTCTCACCGAAAATCTTCTTGCAGGCATCGAAAAACGCGCCTTGAACGGTGCGCTCGCCTTTCTGCACCTGCCAGCCGGCATAGCGGCTTCCGTCGTATTCAATAGTCAGTTTAAATCGCATAATCTATCTGCCTGATTTATAATTAGAGACTACCCGCGGCTTGAGCAATCCCAGCAATGTGTGCAGAGCCTCTCTTTCGGCAGGCCGATAGCGTCAACCAAGTCCTCTAGACGCTGGAATTTGAGCGATGTCAGGTTCATATCCTTGCGCATTTGCTCAACCATATTCTTGTATTCCTGCGAGTCGGGGTCGGCGTATTTCGAGAAATCGACATCCTCTTTGCCCTCAAGTTTAACAATGGCCTTGCGTGTGGCCAGCTCGAGCGACGAACGTGAGCGGCTAAAGTTAAGATATTCACACGGATAGATGAGCGGCGGGCAGGCAACGCGCATATGCACCTCTTTGATGCCGGCTTCCATAAGGTCTTTCACATTGTCTTTCAGCTGTGTGCCACGCACAATCGAGTCGTCGAGGAAGATGCCGCTGCGGCCGTTGATGACCGATGCGTTCGGAATCAGCTTCATCTTAGCCACCAAGTCGCGCTGTTTCTGGTTTTGCGGCATAAAACTGCGTGGCCAGGTTGGGGTGTATTTGGCGTATGGGCGCATATACGGAATGCCCGTGGCAGCACTGTAGCCCATTGCGTGACCGACGCCCGAATCGGGGATACCTGCCACAAAATCAGCATCTTTCACATCATCGGCGGCAGCAAGTTTCTGTCCGCAGCGATAGCGTGTCTGGTCAACGTTGATGCCTTCATAGCATGCCGGTGGATATCCATAGTAAACCCACAGGAACGAGCAAATCTGCATCTCTTTATCTGCCTCACGCAGAACTGAATAGCCGTTGTTGCGAATTGACACAATCTCGCCTGGGCCAATATATTTCTCAACTTTGTAATCAAGATTCAGGAACGATGAAGTTTCGGAAGCGGCGCAATAGGCACCTTCTTTCTTGCCAATGACAATAGGAGTGCGGCCCAGCTTGTCGCGACCGGCGATAATCTCGTCCTTGTTCAGAATCAGTATCGAGCACGAACCTTTTATGCTGTTATATACGTTCTCAATTCCCTCTTTGAAACTCTGTTTCTCGCAGATGAGCATTGCAATAAGCTCGGTAGGGTTGATGCCGCCCTGGCTGGTCTCTGTGAAGGTTTTTCCCTCGCGCAGGAAGCGGTCGGCAAGCTCGTCAACGTTGTTGATTTTGGCCACTGTGGTGATGGCAAAACGCCCCAAGTGCGAGAAGATGACCAATGGCTGCGCCTCGTTGTCGCTGATGCAGCCAATGCCCGATTCGCCGCTGAACCCGGCCATATCGCCTTCGAACTTGTTACGGAAATAGCCGTCTTCAAGGCTGTGGATGGCACGCTGATAGCCTAATTTTGTCGAATAAATCGACATACCCGCACGTTTTGTCCCAAGATGAGAGTGGTAGTCGGTACCATAGAAAACATCGGAAACGCAGTCGGTAGTGGTGACTGCCCCAAAAAATCCGCTCATAGATTCGTTATTAAATAATTGCCAAAAGTATCAAAAAACGATACTTGCACATTATAAGTTGATAATGTGTGAACATTTTTAGAAAAACACGCAATCAGGTGGGGTGTCATTCATCCACAGCCAAGTAATTGTCAATGCTCACCGTCATTGTTTTTCTTTCCGAACCGCATGAAAATCCCCGCCAGAATGGTACCCGAAATGGAGTGCCAGGCGCACGATATGGCGCATGGAACAACGGCTAGCGGATTGGTTGCCATAAAGAAGTTTGTGGCCAGATTGGTTGCCAGACCGGCGTTCTGCATACCAACCTCGATGCTGATGGTGCGTTTCTTTGCAGTATTGAATTTGAACAGCGTACCAGTCAGAAATCCAAGTATATACCCGATGGTATTGTGACAGAAAACAACACCGAAAGTCAGCAAGAACATTGTCAAGCCGTTAGCTATCAGTTGGTTGTGAACAGCCGAAATAACGCCGCCAACAATGCAAGCCAAACAAATGACGCTCACGCCGGGCATTACGCTTTGAATGCTCTTGAACTGTTCGCGGCTGCCCAGCCATAGGTTGAGGAAAAATCCGATGGTGACAGGTATAATGGTGACAATCAGAATGTTTATGAACATTCCAACAGCATCAACATCGACACTCTGACCTGCCAGCCACAGAACAAGCAACGGCGTTACAATAGGCGCCAATAAGGTGGATGCGGTTGTCATTCCCACCGAGAATGCAACATCGCCCTTGCAAAGAAAACTCATAATGTTGCTCGAAACGCCGCCAGGACAGCACCCGACCAGAATAATGCCAATGGCCATTGGGGTGTCCAATCCGAAAATCCGCGTCAGCGACCACGCCACAAGCGGCATAATGGTGAACTGCGCGCACGCCCCAATGAAAATGTCAATCGGCCGCGAGAACAGGATTTTGAAGTCCTGTGTGGTGAGCGTCAAGCCCATTGTGAGCATAATAATGCCCAGAATCACAGTCTGCGTATAGCCCGACACCCAGAGGAACGATGCAGGCACAAAAAACGTGAACAACGCTGTGGCAATCACAAACCACGAAGCCTTGCTCGATAGTAATTGACTGATTTTCTGCAACATTGATTGATTAACTGATTAATTGAAGGATTGAATGAATGTTAAACTGGTAACAATTTGTGACCGGTTAATACCTAACACCCAACACCCAACCCCAAAAACTAAATCTCCATTCCCTTCTTAACCTTTTCAACTGTTGCCTCATTGGTGAGTGCGGCAAGCAGCTCAAGGCCGAAATCGATTGACAATCCAGCGCCCACTGCAGTGATAAGGTTGCGGTCAGCAACCACATCTCCACCAACGTAGTTGTAGCGCTGTTCCATAGTCTCAACTGCGCAGCTGTGGCAAGTTACAGTAGCGCCTTCGGCAACGCCATTAGCTGCCAATACTGTTGGGGCAGCGCAAATGGCACCAACAAGTTTGCCCTTCTCGTAGAACGATTTCAGAACCTTGCCAACCTCGGCCGATTCGCCAAGATTCTTGTAGCCAGGATATCCGCCCGGCAGAATCAGAGCGTCGCCGTTGGCAAAATCAGCTTTACTTATAGTTGTGTCGGCCTTCATTGGAATACCATGCGACGATTGAACATCAGTTGAGTCGGTTATCGAAACGGTCTTGACATCGACGCCACCACGGCGCAAAATGTCGATAGGTGCCACGGCCTCAATATCCTCAAAACCGTTGGCTAGTAATACAAATGCAGTCATATTTAGAATGTTTAATTGAGCCAAAAGTAGTCAATAATCGTTTTGTGCGTGTAAAAAGAGTCGGCAACCTTATATAAAATAGTATTTGCTGAGATTTCGATATTTTGAGTCACACTCGGAGTGATTCAAAATATTCAATTCTCAGGAGGTTCGCGTTTTTTGGGAAAACGGTGCTTATTTTTTCGGCGAGCCGATAAGAGAGGGCAGAGCGTCGAGCAGTTGCAGCATATTATCGAACACAAGATTCGCACCAGCGGCCAAAAGGTCGTTTTTGGCGAGAATGCCCGTGTTTACTGCCACGGTGAACACTCCGGCTGCCACACCAGCCTGAATGCCAAGCGGCGCGTTCTCAACAACCATAGCCTCGTTTGGCGCCACACCGAGCTTGCGGAGCCCCATTAGATAAGGCTCCGGATTAGGCTTGCCAAGCTTGACATCGAGTGCCGTGACCATAAGCTGGCGGCTGAATTTTCCTCCGAAAAGCGCTTCAACGCGGTCGAGAGTTGTGCTCTCGCCTGAGCCAGTGACAATGGTCCGCGCGATGTTGTTTTCTGCCAGATAATCAACCACATCGGTGATGTTGCTAATGAGCTCAGGAGCTGGCATCTGGCGGAAAAATCCGCTTTTGATACGGTATATATCACGTTGTTCGTCGGATGTGCTGTGGCGGCCAAATGCTTTTTGAAACTCCTCGTCGATAGTGGCGGCACCAGTGCGACCTTCGTTCATATATACTTGATATTCAGAGAATTTTACTCCGCATTCAGCAAAGGCTTTTACCCAAGCTTTGGCGTGCAGAGGCATGCTGTTGAATATCACGCCGTCCATATCGAACATTACAGCCTTGATATTCAATGCCTTGTGTCCGGTAGCCGACAGATAGTTTTTTATAGCGGTCTGTATCATCATTTTCAAATTGCGCCGCAAATGTACGATAGAATAGGGGGCAGGGGAAGAATTGGTTAATCTTTGTTGATAAAAATAGTGAGGCTGATTTGTACAGAAAATCGGAGCTTTTAGAACGGTTGTTCTTTTTAACAATAATATTTATCAGCAAAATCGTTCATTATGGATTTTTAGCTTTAAAACAAATGTAAAAATTGCCTATTTTACAATTATTCAACACTAATATATCATTATGTAATTATCGAATAACCAGTTATTTATACACTTTATATAAAGTGTTATTACAATATATTATGAATAATCAGCCGTTTTTGCCGAATATATAAGCAGAATATTGCCACTAAATAGTTAATAATCAGTTTAATAATCAAATCATTTAACTATTAAGTTTAATGTTATATTTTTACAAAACGATATTCTGATTGACATTTGTTAAAATTGCACGCTTTACAAAAGTAAATTGCAAGAATAATGCAAATTCTTACATTTGTAAACTGTTTTTAAAGGGTCTGATTATGGAAGCAATGGAGCGTATGCAGAAAGAAATGATTGAGCGTATAGCTAAAATAATAGCGTCGGAAGGTCTGACGCAGTCGGAGTTTGCCGAATCGATAGGCACGGGAAACGCTACGATAACACACATTCTGAGCGGCAGAAACCGCGTCAGTCTTGACATTATCACCAAAATTCTGACGGCTTATCCTAAATACAATACCGACTGGCTGATTCAGGGCAAAGGCGAAATTTACAAACAGCCTGTGCAGACTAGCATTTTTGATGTGCTAGGCGAAGAACCTCAGCCCGAATCGGGGAGCAAGCAGGAAGAGCCAAACGCTTCTGTTACGACGCCTTTAAATGCCGTTTCTGAGCCCGCAGAGCCGCAGTCAGCCAACTCACAACAAATTCCTCAAACGCAGCCGCAAACGCCTGTTATTGAGCCGCAAAAGGTTGTCGAGAGGATTGCTGCCGGGAGCCCAGAGATTAAGCAAATTGTGGTTTTATACACCGACGGCACGTTTGCCGCATACAACCGCCAATAGCTCGCTGCAGAAAACACGCTGATAATCTTTTGTTTAGCATATAGGTTTTAATATCATCCGGGCAGCGCCGTTTGATGTCATTTTCGTATATTTGCAAGAAAAAAAACATCATGTCGTTTTACACATCATTAATCAGACCGGCACTGTTCAAAATCAATCCCGAACGCATCCACGGCGTTGTCAATTTCTCGATGAAAGCCGCGAAAACACTTGGGTTGGGGGCTGTTGCCGGTGCCATTTACAATCCTCGCAGTTTACAAATGGAAACTGAGTTTTGCGGTATAAAGTTTCCAAATAGGATAGGAGTGGCCGCAGGTTTTGACAAGAACGCCGAGGTATACAAAATGCTTGGAAATATGGGGTTTGGCCATGTCGAAATCGGTACGGTGACGCCACGTCCACAGGGCGGGAATCCCAAGCCTCGCCTGTTCCGCTTGCCAGCCGACGGCGCCTTAATCAACCGCATGGGATTCAACAACAACGGACTTGAAGCCGCTGTGAAAAAGCTGCGCCGTCGCAACCATAAGATTGTTATTGGCGGCAATATAGGCAAGAACACAGCCACTCCGAACGAGAACGCCATTGATGACTATATGGCTTGTTTTAAAGGACTTTACGATTATGTCGACTATATAACAATTAATGTCAGCTGCCCTAATGTGGCCAACCTGAAAAAGCTGCAAGACAAGGAGTATCTCGACAGATTGCTGGGCGCTGTCACTAGCCAGCGTAAGCAGCAGGCCGTTTACAAGCCCATACTGCTGAAAATATCGCCCGACCTGACTCAAGAACAGATTGACGAAACCCTTGAAACCATTGCACAGACTGGCATCGACGGGATTGTGGTGGCAAACACAAGCACCAAGCGCGAGGGGCTGAAAACCTCGCCTGAGCGCATTGCAGAGATTGCCAATGGCGGACTCAGCGGACAGCCGCTCCGCGACCGCTCGGTTGAGATGATTCGTTACATAAGCGATAAAACCTCTCATAATCTGCCAATTATAGGAGTGGGGGGTACTATGTCGCCAGCCGATGCCATGGCAAAGATTGAGGCCGGAGCAACTCTGGTGCAGGTTTTCACTGGGTTTATTTATTATGGCCCGAAGCTGGCAAAAGACACCAATAAGTATGTAAAAAAATGTTTACAATTGTAAAATTCAACACCAAACAAATGTAACTTCGGGTGCTTTTTGGATTTTTACAATGTTAAAATCGGATTTTTTTGACAAGAAAATCAAATTACGGTCTATTTAACATAATATTCGCCAATTCACAAGCCTCAAAAAAACGCTGTTTGGTTTCTGTCAGTTTCTGTGAAATAATTAATGGCTTCAATAAATGGTGCGTTCCATAAATTTTTAGATATTTATCACTCCAAACACACACACTATATATAATATGTTGTGCAAAACACCACAAAAAGGATTTTTTCGGTTTTTATCAAGAATAGCTCAGTTGGTAGTGGTTGCGGCAATTCTTGGCTCGTGTGCGTCATCGAAGCCGGCAGCGGGCGAGCTTGAGGCTTTGTCAAGCAAATTCGGCGTCAGTCTAACCAAGCGCGACAACATAAAACTCTATCGCGAGGCTGCCGGCTGGCTGGGCGTAAGGTATAGGCTCGGCGGCACAAGCAAGCAGGGCGTCGATTGTTCGGGCTTTACCGGGGCCGTCTATCGCTCGGTTTACGGCACCAAGCTGCATCGCACGGTCGAGGATATCTACAGCAAAGACTGCCAGCGGATAAGACAGGGCAAGCTGAAAGAAGGCGATTTGGTTTTTTTCCATACCGACAAAAAGGGGCGCAAAAAGAAACCCAACCACGTGGGCATCTATTTGAAAAACGGGCGTTTTGTGCACGCAAGCTCGTCTAAAGGCGTGGAAGTCAACACGTTGAGCAATTCGTATTATAAAAAAGCGTTTGTTAAAGGCGGGCGGGTGTCAAAATGAGAAAGGAAGATTACACATTGCTGGCCGACAGGCTGCCGGTCTTTTTCCAGCCGTGGTGGCTCGATAGCGTCTGCGCGGAAGGAGAGTGGCGCGCCGAGGTTTATCCCGAGCAAGGCGAGCCGCAGTCGGTTTTCGTCTATTTTGTGAAGAAGAAACACGGAATCCGATATATAGTGATGCCGCCGCTCACACAGTTTTTAGGCGAATATGCGCTTACTGATAACTCGTTGAACGATTGCAAGTTAATCTCAAATCATTTTATCGGTTCGCTGCCCAAAAACGCGTTTATAGCGCTCAATATGAGCCGCAATTTCAAGTATTGGTCACCATATCTGTGGCGCGGATTCAAGCAGACAACACGCTACAGCTTTGTAATCAACGATTTAACCGACATAGACGCGGTGTTCAACAACTTCGACGAATCGAAGAAACGGAATGTCCGCAAGGCCGCTAAACAGCTCGAAATCAGGCAGAAAATGACAGGAGAGGAGTTCTACGATTTTTTTGCCACCAACCAGAAAAGCAAGAACGCCGAGGTGTTGTTCTCGCGGAGCTTGTTTCTGAAGCTGCACAAAGCCTGCACCGAAAACAGCGCTGGAACAATCCTGCAAGCTGTTGATTCACAAGGTGTTACGTATGGCGCATTGTTTGTTGTCTGGGACAAAACAACAATGTATGCGCTAACTTATTCATTTTCTGATAAATATCGTAATTCTGGCGTTGGTGATTATCTGATGTTTACAGCCATGAAAATGGCAGCTCAAATGAGCCTGGTGTTTGACTTTGAAGGAAGTATGATTGAGAACGTTGAGCAATCGTACAGGCGTTTTGGCGCCAAGCCGGTCGAATATTACCAGATTTCCAAAATCAGCAATCCGTTGCTGCGAATTGTTCATCAGTTCAGGCCGCTGTTTTAAGGATTGACTGATTGATTTGAATGTGGCTGAAATTTCAAAATTCTGAACAGTTTATCGAATCGAATGATTTTATGCGATTCTCAGCGAGTTTAATTACTGAAGGATTGATTGACTGATTGACTGATTGACTGAT
>JAFYYJ010000009.1 GCA_017557605.1 Salinivirgaceae bacterium | reverse complement strand
TCGTATTTTCTTTTTGAAACGGTTCGATTTAACATTCGGGTTGGTAATGGTTGTGCCGATGCAGTATTTGCTCATACGCGTCGGTTTTACTCTGTGATTCAACAAGATGCGCTTCATCTGCGAATCGGCTCGGCCGTCCTGCTTCAGCTCAATGATGACGGCGTTCTTCAGCGACGACTTCAGCCCCGTGGTGTGATTCACAAACCGCAGATTGGTGTCGATAGTCAGGCGCTCAGTTTTGGCGGCGTTCACCAGCGTTATGCGGTTGAATATGGTCTCCATTTGCGGCACAATGCTGTCGACGGTGAAGGCCGAATTGTTTGCCAGGAAATCGGCTGCGGCCGCATCGCTGCGGAAATCGAAGAACAGGCTGTTGTCGATTTCGGTGCGCTTCTTCTTGGTGCGCTTCTTGTTGTTCTTGTGCTTTATCTCCAGAAAAGTCTGACCTGAAGCCACATATACTCGTGTGCGCACCTTCTGCCGCACCATACGGCGGTTGTGGTGGTCGAGAAACATACGCAGCTCGGGTGTGTCGTAGTACATACTGTTGTAGGGGCTAACTTTCTTTCCCTCAACCACAAGCGCGCGGTAACCCTCAGCGTGGGCGTCGCGCAGAATGGTAAGCAATACACTTTCGTTGGTCAGATATTTCGAGTCGATGCGATTCATCAGCTTAATCGAGTCCATCTCCGGAAGGGTGATAGGCTCGATGGCGCGCACTTCGTCGGTATCTTCCAAATCAATATGTTGATTTTCAGACATCTTCGGCAATGTATTCAAAGATTTTTGTTACCAGCAACTTGCCTTTGGCGTCGTAGGTGCATTGTGTCTTCTTGCGACCGAACTCGTTGTATTCGAAAGTTTTATAGGTCATCAAGCGGTTGTTTTTGTCATAAACAAGCTCCTTCGACACTCTGCCTGCGGCGTTGTACTCGAAGCGTTTGCGCCATTTCACGCCCGCGGGTGAGTACTCCACCTCCTCGATTTTCTTGCCATCGGGGTTGTAAGTTGTGGTGTGGTCCAGAATCTGTGCGTTAGTCTTCACATCGGTGTTCCACTCCTTGATAACAAGGTTTTTCTTGTTGATTTTCTGAGTGTTGTCTTGTGCGCTTGCCATTCCGGCCGCACCCGCCAACACTGCCAACAAAAGAATTATTTTCTTCATAATATGTTTGTTATCGTTAATCTCTCAATTACGATGCCGATTCATTTTTTCGGCACTGCAAATAACGTTTTTTTAAGCGAAATAGCATCGACGGAATGATTTTTTCGACGCTGCATTTCCAAAATTTTTAAAACGCACATGTTCGATAAAAGTTGTGGAAGCCACGATTATTTCACTCATAGCGTTTGTATATGTCAACCAGCGTCTTACACTCGTTCTCCCAATTCAATTCAGACGCCGCAATATCCAATTTTTCCTCGTATTTATCACGTTGGCTCACAACCTTTTGTATCAACTCGGCCAAGCCGCCAGGCATCCGCTCCGTCAGCATCTCTCCCACTCCGTATTTTTCAATAACACGCTGCATTTCAGGCAGACACGACACAATAACCGGCACGCGCGCCTGAATGTAATCGAACAGTTTGTTAGGCAGAGCGTAATGATAGTTTTGGCCCAAATCCTCCTCTATCGACAAACCGACAACCGCCAATTGTGTTTTACTACGCAACTCGTCGGGCGAAAGACGCCCAAAAAAGACGATTTTTCCGCCACTCTTCTGCTCTGCCGCAAGCTTACGCAAATCGTTCTCAACACCTCCCGAGCCAGCAATCCAAAGCTCATAATCTGGCAGATATTGCATTGCCAAAATCATCATCTCAATGCCGCGGCCTACGTTCAACGCCCCTTGGTACATTATGACTTTGCCAACCAGCACATTTTCGGGTTTGGGCAAGGCGTAAGGAACGTTCCTCACTACCAAAAACTGACGATTGTATTTAACAGAATAAATGTCGGCTAACGACTGGCAGACGGTATAGGCAGCCGATGCGCGAGGCACAAACAGTCGCTCAGCGGCAAGCCACACACGGCGTTTGAACCGGCGCCCAACAAGCTCCGGAAGCTCGGTAAAATACTCATGGCTATCGTACACCAATGGCTTGTGTTTCAACATTGAAGCCAACGAAGCGCCCACAAGCGAATCCAAATCGTTGGCCAGAACCAAATCGAACTTATGAAACATCAGATACCAGAACAACCGCCAGTTGAACAGTAAATACATCATCATTCCCTTACTAGCGAGAAGCTTGCAACGGACAGCCTGGAATTTAACATTAAGAGGTTTGCTTGACGGATTCTCGCGCCCGAACAACATCACATCGAAACCGTTGTCGGACAAAGTGCCGGCAATTCGCAGAACGCGCTGGTCGGTGTTCAAATCGGTTGTTACTGCAATCATTATCCGTTTCATAGTGGCAAACTTATATATTTCCTCACAAATATCTTATTGTGCATAACTTTTTAAAAAGTTGAAAAGGGCGGCAACCCGACGACATACATTTTATATAATTTGCCATAATATAAACGCAACAACATCTAAATGAGTATCAATAAGTTTCAAATAAAAGGTGGCAACAAACTTAGTGGTAGCATTATCCCGCAAGGCGCGAAAAACGAGGCTTTGCAGGTTCTTTGCGCCGTACTGCTCACCAACGAGGCGGTCACAATCCGCAACATACCGTCAATCCGTGACGTGAACACACTGATTGACATTATAGCTGACATGGGTGTCACAGTGGAGCATCTTGACAAGCACACATGCCGGTTCAAAGCCGACAAAATTCAGCCCGAATATCTGCAATCGCGCGAGTTTGCCGAAAAGACAGCCAAAATCCGCGGCTCGGTAATGCTTGTTGGTCCGCTGCTGGCAAGGTTCGGCAAGGCTTACATTCCTAAACCCGGCGGCGACAAAATTGGCCGGCGCAGGCTGGACACGCACTTTATCGGTCTGCAAAACCTTGGTGCAAAATTCGAATACGATGCCGACGGCAAATTTTACAATGTTGAGGGTAAAAACCTGAAAGGCACATACATGCTGCTCGACGAGGCGTCAGTGACAGGCACGGCCAACATAATACTGGCCGCCGTTATGGCTCAAGGCACAACAACAATCTACAACGCCGCCTGCGAGCCTTACATTCAGCAACTTTGCAAAATGCTGAACAAAATGGGCGCTAAAATATCGGGCATCGGGTCCAATCTGCTTACCATTGAAGGAGTTACAAGCCTCAACGGCTGCGACCACACCATTCTGCCCGACATGATTGAGATAGGCAGTTTCATCAGTCTGGCCGCCATGACACACTCCGAACTGACAATAAAAAACGTGTCGTACCAAAACCTCGGCATCATTCCGAGAGCTTTCCAACGGCTTGGTATTCAAATGGATTTACAAGGCGACGACCTGCATATTCCGGCACAGGACCATTACGAAGTTGATACCTTCATCGACGGTTCGATACTGACAATTGATGACGCACCGTGGCCCGGCCTCACTCCCGACCTGCTCAGCGTGTTGCTCGTAACAGCCACACAAGCAAACGGGAGCGTGCTTTTCCACCAGAAGATGTTCGAAAGCCGTTTGTTCTTCGTCGACAAACTGATTGACATGGGCGCACAGATAATCCTCTGCGACCCGCACCGTGCAACGGTTATCGGAATGAACAACCGACACTCGCTCAAAGGCATCAATATGACAAGCCCCGACATCCGTGCCGGTATGGCCCTGCTCATTGCCGCACTGTCGGCCAAAGGAACATCAGTCATCGACAACATCGACCAGATTGACCGCGGATACGAAGACATCGATTTGCGTATCAATGCGTTAGGGGGAGATATTATCAGACTATAACACTGACGATAACGATAAACGATAACACTGACACTAATTAATTACGAATTATGAATTACGAGGTAAAAGAATGCTCTTTAAAGACGCGGCACGCCACGTCTCTACAACTTTAAACTTGCTACTTTTGCCTTATGCCTTTTGACTTAGAACTTAGAACTTAACTTAATGGAATACAAAAATATAAGCGACGAATTTGTTGATGAGGCACGAAAGCTGATTGAGGCCGCCAACCACATTGTGATTGTATCGCACAAGAATCCCGACGGCGACGCAATTGGTTCAGGATTAGCCTTTTACAACTACTTCACGGCAGCTGGAAAACACGCCACTTTCATCTTGCCCGACCTTATGCCGAGCAACCTGAAATGGATGCCAAGTGTCGATAAGATAATAACTTACAAGACAACACCCGCTGAAGCCGACGCCGCCATAGCACAAGCCGACCTTGTTATTATGGCCGACTTCAACAGCAACTCGCGCATGGGCGACTCTCTGAAAAGCTTCGAGGCCAGCCCGGCCAAACGCATACTGATTGACCACCACCCGTTCCCCGAGGTGCGCTTTGATATTGCTTACAGCCGCCCCGAGTCGAGTAGCACGTCGGAACTTGTCTACGAGCTGCTAGCGGCACTCAGCGGCAACTATGTTTTGGAAACCGATGTGGCCACCTGCCTGTTCACTGGCATAATGACCGACACCGGCTGCTTCAACTACAACTCGTCGGCGCCAATCACCTTCAACATAATAGCGCACCTGCTCGAATCGGGAATCAACAAAGACCAGATAGTGGACAACGTGATGAACCACTTTTCCGAGACACGACTGCGCATGCTGGGGTTCAGCCTGAGCAAGAAGATGAAAGTTCTACCACAGTATCAGACCGCCTACATCTGGCTAACGAAACAGGAACTTGAAGCGTTCAATAACCAGCAAGGTGACACTGAGGGACTTGTAAACTACCCGCTCACTATCGACGGAATCAACTTTTCGGCCTTGTTCACCGAGAAAGACGGACTGACCAAATGCTCGTTCCGGTCACGCGGCACCTTCCCCGCCAACAAAGTGGCATCGGAGCGTTTCAGCGGCGGCGGACACCTGAACGCAGCCGGCGGCGAGTTCCACAAGACAATCGGAAAGACAATATATTATTTCGAAAAAGTACTGCCCGAATACGAAGAGTATCTGCAGAAATGAATCGCGCCGCATACATATTATTATTAATAGTGACGCTTGCCGCATGCAGCGGCCGGAGCAACAACGGCATGGTGCCAATGAGCAAAGAGAGCCTGATGAAAGCCAACCGCGGACTTGTCAGCCTCGACCAGGAGCGCATTGAGAGCTATGCCGAGCGCCACCATTGGGATATGCAAACCAGCCAAACCGGGCTTTGGTATCAGATTTACGAACACGGCGACGGCGACAGCGCACAAACCGGACTCACAGCGCACATCAACTACTCGGTGTCGCTGCTCGACGGAACGCTCTGCTACACATCGGACAGCACGGGTGAAAAAACGTTCAGAATTGGAAAAGGCGGCGTCGAATCGGGACTTGAGGAGGCGATTTTGATGATGCGTGTGGGTGACAAAGGACGTTTTATAATGCCTCCACATCTTGCTCACGGGCTTTTGGGCGACGAAAATAAAATTCCTGCCCGTTCAATTATAGTTTATAAAGTGGATTTGATTAATTTAACGCGCTAATTCGAAGATAGAAATGCCACTCTATTTAAAAATTGCCAGACCAATATGGTTGCCAGTGTTAGCCATAGCACTGTTTGCATCCTCATGCTCAAGCAAATACGAAGGATATTCGCACAAAAACGGCATCTACTACAAGCTGATAACCATTGGCGACACCGTCAATCCGCCGCACCCCGGCGACTACGTAACCACACAGTTGCGTTACGCCACAGACCGTGATTCGACATTTTTCAGCGGAAACCGCACCTTCCAACTCACCGCACCCGAGTTCAAAGGCTCAATCGATGAGTGCTTCCTGATGCTCTCAGCCGGTGACAGCGCATCGTTCATCATCGATGCAGAGAAATTCTTCTTAAAGACACTCCAGTGCCCGATGCCAAGCTTCCTGAAACGCGGCGACAACATAAAAATCGACATCCGCATGAGCGACATCCGCACCGAAGACCAGTACCGCCGTGACAAGGAGGAGTTCCTAAAATGGATTGAGGACTTTGGCGAATACGAAAAACTGGTGCTGCGCAACTTCATCGAAAAACAGAAAATTGATGTTGAACCGACCGAATCGGGAATGTACTTTATCACACTTGAACCTGGCAACGGCAAACCCGTTGAGTACGGCGATATTGTTACAGTCCACTACGAAGGCAGATTCCTCAACGGCCGCTTCTTCGACTCAACAGTGAAACGCAATCAGCCGTTTGAATTTGTCTATGGCACTGAGCTACAAGTGATTGCCGGCCTTGAAGACGCCATTGGCCGCATGCGCGAGGGACAGCGCGCCCTGGTGATACTGCCCTCGTATCTGGCTTGGGGAGAGAAAGGCTCATCGACAGGAATAATTCCGCCGTTCACAACCGTAATTTACGAAGTGGAGCTGCTTAAAGCTGTTGCCCACAACACCGAGGAAGGCAGCATCATCGACGATGACGACACAATGTCAGAATAAACAGGCAACCTTGGACACGCCAAACAAGATAAAAGCCCTCTACAACAAATACAGCATAGCTGTCTGGGCCTACATTTGCTTCACAATCATCGGCATAGTTGTCTGGATTATCCGCGATATCCGCTACTTTTTCCTTTTCAACGGCATAGGCTCATCGGAGCTGATAACGCGCATAATTGTAATCCGATACCCACAGCACCGGCAGCTGATGCGCCGCATAATACAGATTTTCATAGGCTCGATGCTGTTGTTCATGCTCGGTCTAGGCTTTGGTGTCGATTTCCAGTTTGAGCACATCTTCTTCGACCTTCAGGCCGGAATAGTTACCGGCGCGCTCATACACGGCATAATAGCCAGGCTTGTCATTCCGTTTGTTTTCGGCAACGCCTGCTGCTCGCGCGCCTGCTGGGACGGAATGTTTTTTGAGGCGATGAACAGCAAGACTCGATGCAAGAAACCAGTCAAACGTAACCCGTGGATAGCCTGGGGCTATATGGCTCTACTGATACTGATGACCTTTTTTGTAGCAAAATACTTCACCAACCCAGCCGGCGACGAGAACGAACTGCTCCGCAAAAACTGGATAATTGCACAGAACATTTTTATTGTAACACTTGGTTTCGTTCTGACATTTGTGTGGGGAAGCCGCGCCTACTGCCGCATGCTCTGCCCCTACATGACAATTTCAAGTTTGCTCTACCGTTTTTCACTTTTCAAAATAACACCATTGAAATCAGCCGATTGCACACAATGCGGAGCTTGCACCAACGCTTGTCCAATGCTTATTGATGTGAAAGAATCGGTCAGGAAAAAAGAGAAAATTCAGGACCCGCAGTGCATTCTGTGCGAGCGATGTGTCAGCGCGTGCAAGCGTAATGTACTGAGAATAAGCCACAAAAAGGCGGAATAACCTAATTGTCAAAACAAAAAAATCCGGACAATGCCGCCCGGATTTTGATATGAAGAAAGCGGATTCTAATACTCCGCAAACTTTTCGTCACCTTTATCAACAATAGCCTCGGCCTCCATAACCACCAAACGCTCGCGGCAGTCGGAAGCGGCCTGCACAAACACCTTCGGCACATCGGGCAGACGATATTCAGCCCAAGCCTTCATGACGGTGTAATCAGAAAAATCGCGCAGATAGATGACAACCGAAGCCAAATCGGAAAGCGAAGCCTCAGCCTTTCCCAGCAACCCGACAACACTGTCGAGCATCAGGTCGGCCTGCTTGCAGACATCTGGCTCCGAAGCTGTCTCGCCAACACCGTCAACTATCACCTGACGGCGGTCGCCATACTGGATTGAAGTGCCTATCACGTTTGCTGTCTGCAGATAATCTATCTGCCCAGGTTTCAGCCCTTTAAGCGCGTAGGCGTCGAGGCTGGCTATGTATTTGGCGTCGCTGTGGTTGCCCTCGATAACGAGGTTGGCAAGCGTAGGATTGACCTGCAGTTTGCTGAAGGTATCCTTGCAAGCCGTGCTCACAGCTTTGCCTATAGCCGCAATGTTCTGAACAAAGAACCACGAGCGGATGCAGTTGCCTGCGAGGGTAATATTATGCTTGCGCAACAGTTCGCGGTAGTTGTCGATTAGTTTGGCAGTCTGCTCCTCAGCCTGGCCGTGCGAACTGCGCAGACATGTGTTCCAGATGTGCGAGTAGCCGTTGTGCTTCACTATGAAGGCATCGGCCGACGACTCTATCTCCACTTCGGTCTGGAAAATGCACCACAAGGCAATCTTTGTTCCGTTGAGCGGCGGTTGCTCGACAATCGATACGGCGCACGGCGTGTTGTTAAGCGAGCGCTGCAACTCGGTTAGTTGATTGGCTGCATCGCTCAGAAAATAACGGACAAAGACCGGTCTGGCCTGCGGAATGCGTGTGTTGTTGAACTCTTTAAGCGCGCCCTGAATATGATTCAGTTGCTCGGCAAACGGCATATTCTTGCGCGTAACCTTAAACATCACATGGTAAATTGTAGGCTTGTCGCTTATCGCAAAGCGCGAAACGTTAGCCTCAACATTATAATAATCAGAAGTAAAACGTGTGTATTTCACGATATATAGTTTTTAAGAGCGCACGAATTTAAAAATAAAAGTTCACACATGCCATTTTTGTTAAAATTGTTTAAAAATACGTTTCCTGCCTATATCGTTTTTTTCTAAAATTGCGATAGATAATGTCTTTTATCAATTTGAATTTTAACATTAAACAGCTATTATGAGAACCAACCTACTACTGCTTGCCGGCGTGCTGATGACTGTCGGCTGCACCAAGCAAAAACCGCCGCTTGTTTACAACGTTGAGAACACCGGCGCGGCACTGCCGAAAATCGAGTATGTCAACCCCGAGAATCTGCCGCAGTGTGCCACCTTGCCCGACCCGTTCGAGTGGTCGGACGGCAGCGGACGCTCCACAAAATTTGCTGATTGGGAACGCCGCCGCAACGAGATTAAATCAGAAATCGAATTTTATGAGATAGGCGTCAAACCTGATAAGCCTGAGGAAATTACAGCCACATTGGTCGACACCGTGCTGACCGTGGTTGTGAAATACAACGGCGAGACACTGACGCTCACCAGCCGTCTGCGTCTGCCAAAGAAAGGCGAAGGTCCGTTCCCTGTAACTATCGGCATGGGGCGGTTCAGCGGCACTGGAGCCCTGCAGCCCACGCTGTTCAAGAATTGCATTCAAGTACCTTTCGACCACGACCAGGTTATCCGCAGTAGTCATCAGGCTGTGCGCGACGACAGCGCCCGCTATTATAAATTGTACCCCGAAGCGCGCGCCAACGGCAACTACAGCGCATGGGCATGGGGCGTGAGCCGTCTAATCGACGGTTTGGAACTTGTGGCCGACCAACTGAACGCCGACCTGAGCCGCCTTGCAGTATCGGGTTGCTCATACGCCGGCAAAATGGCGCTCTACTCAAGCGCCCTCGACGAGCGTATCACCCTTGCCATTGTGCAGGAATCGGGTGGCGGCGGCATCAACTCATGGCGCGTGAGTGACGACTTCACCGCCCGCACCGACACTAATGTTGAGCGCATATGCAACACCAACTACACTTGGTTCAGCCCTGCTTTGAAAGAGAATTTCGAAGGCCGTGTTGACCGTCTGCCTTTCGACCACCACGAAATTATTGCAATGTGTGCTCCGCGTGCCGTATTGGTTCTTGGTAACGGCGACTACGAGTGGCTTTGCGACCATTCGGGCTACGTGTCGTGCCGCGCCGCCGAGCTTGTCTATCACAAATTCGGCATTTCAGACCGATTCGGCTATGTTTTCGACGACCACCACATCCATTGCCGCGCGTCGGAACTTCAAACTCAGGCTGTTATGGCCTTCATAGCCAAATTCTTATACGGTGACCAAACGGCCAACACCAATATCCGCTATGTGAACTATCCACCACTAATGAATGTCGATGTCGACAAGTGGATTAAGTGGAAAGATTAAAACGGCGTGTTCGGCTACATACAAAAAAACTAACCCTGCGAGTTAGTTTTTTTGTTTCACCAATGTTTCAGTTAAAAACAGAAAAGCCTTGCAAACTTTTGGTTTACAAGGCTTTCGTGTTGTCGTGGAAGGACTCGAACCCTCACAAGCAGAACCAGAATCTGAGGTGCTACCATTACACTACACGACAATGGTTTTGATGCCGCAAAGATAGAAATCTTTCATCATATGCAACAACTAATTCGAAAAAGTTTTGTGTTGAGTATAGAGTAAAGTTTAAAGTGGACTTTGTTCGGGACTTTAAACTCTTATCATCAATCATCACTTTCTATCGCCTTCAGAAGGTTCATATACCGCCACTCGACAGCCAAAATGAGCGACAGGAACACCAAGACTGGCATTCGGTAACGCACCAACGCACCGAAATTTGCAGTTGTTATGCCGACGAAAAATGCATAGGTAAGCATAAGCACAAAAGCGGCCATAAGGAACGGACGGCGCAGTATGACTGCAAAAAAACGCCGCACTCCCATTGATAGCAAAATTTTGATTATCAATATGAAAGCAATGGTCGTCTCCAAAGCCGAGATAAGCATCAACGGATTGCGGACATCCCATAGGAAAGGACGGAAAACACCAGCTACAATGGCCTGCGGAGCCTTCGACAGCATACCACCGATTGTGGGGTCGAACTCTCCAATGTCAAAGCTGTTGCCGCCATAATAGTCTTTACGCAAATCGTCCTGAATGATAACGGCCGTCTCGATAATGCTGTCGATTGACTGATAGCGCGAGCTGGCCAGCGAGCCGAACCGCATAAACACTCCCACACCTATCAGCCATGCAAACAGCGCGATAATCGGGAATATCAGTACGCGCATCATGCCGCTTTTCATCCTATTGATGACCACAAACGCAACCCAGATAATGGAAGCAAGCACTGCCGTAAAAAACGTGTAGGCACGGATTTCGAAGCAGACATAGCCCCATACCACAAGCACCAAAATGCTATACAGCAGCCGCGTACGATTGATAAAAATATTATGTATCGATATGAATATGAACAACATGGCAGCCAGACACCAGCCGTCTTTCAGCAATCCCGACCCCCAGAACACAACCGAAGGCACAAACAACAACGCAATGGCGAAATTGCGGTCGTTGGCGGGGAACAGCCTGAGCATCAGCTTGTAGAAACGCCAATAGGCTATGTAAAAGAAGGCGTTCATGACTATCGTGTTACCAATAAACGTCTTGAATCCAAGCAAATAGAAGATGATGTTGAACCGGCAAACGGCAAACGAGTTGGGGTCGCGCCAATAAGTTGGCCAACCAGTGTACCAATCGAAAGACGAAGCCACCTCGGGCGAACGGTCACCGAAAAAGGCGCGGACAAAAATTCCGAAATCTTTGTAGGCTAGCCGCTCCATACAGCGTGTACCCCAATAATAATAGTGAGTGTCGGTAATGCCGTAATGAAAAGTATAGAAGAGCGCAAAGATGATGCCCGCCGCCACTTTCAGGAACAATCCGGCGGTGAAATATTTGTAGCACGGCTCCTCATCGATGTGATTGCGGGTGATGCTGGACGCAACGAGCCACAGCACCATTATGTACAGCACCGCCACTAACAAATCGGCAATTGTGATTACACCCATAGAAGTCGAATTTACGGATTGCACCGGAAATGCAAATGTGTGAAAGATTTGGTTGCGCCCAAAGAATTTTCCACAGTCATATCGGCACAATCCATTATTTTAGCCGAAAAATTTATCGCGATGTTTGAAATAGACGGCAAACTTGTCAGCCTCGACGTTATAGAGAAACGATTTATATGCAACCTCACAGCTTGCCGCGGCCGGTGCTGCGTGGAAGGCTCGTCGGGTGCTCCACTTACCGATGAGGAGACTAAGATTCTGGAAGGCATCTTCGAGAAAATAAAACACAGACTGACACCGGAGGCCATAGCCGCCATTAACGAACAGGGAAAATGGATTACCGATAGCGACGGCGACAAGGTTACAACCCTTGTTGACAAAGGACCGTGCGCCTATGCCGTAACCGACGGCAACCTGGTAAAATGCGCCATTGAAATGGCCTGGAAAGACGGCGAAGTGGATTTCCAAAAGCCCGTATCGTGCCACCTCTACCCTATCAGAATAAAGAAATATGCTGGATTCGACGCCGTGAACTACGAAGAGATACCTCTCTGTTACGAAGCGACTGAGAAAGGCGAACGGCTTGGCGTGCCTGTATACAAATTTCTGAAAGAACCGCTGATACGCCGCTACGGCACTGACTGGTACGAACAACTATGCCTTGTGGCCGACGAATGGCGGAAACAGAAGGGAAACGTCAAGCTATAAGGTTATGGAATCGTTTAATAATCTAATACCGAAGATTATCCTCGGCTATATTGTCGGCTGCATTGTCACCTATTTTATCGGAGCCGCCATTTTCAGAAGTTTCAACATATCAAAATGGTACTCTATCTGGTTCGTAATCTCTCTGATAGCTATCACAATCGTTGTAGCCAACAACTGCATCAACGAAATAAAGAAAGAGAAGAAGGAAGAGACCGAGACAGCTGAAAACGAAACGGAAACAGACATTGAGCCAGTAACGCCCGAAGCCAAACCAGCCGAAGCTGAACACATTGAAAACGAGTCTGTTGAAAGCGAAACTGAGGAAGATGAAATTTCCGATTTTGATGTTCCCGAAGAAGAATGCACCGAGGATGAGTTTGGTGTTGTTTACTACCACAACCAGCTGTTGCGATGCTCGAACAAGAATATAACCGAATATAAGGTTAACGAAGGAACATTATACATACTCGATTCGGCTTTTGAGAATTGCGCGTCGCTACAGAAAATCACTTTTTCCGATTCTGTCATAGGCATCAGCAAAAAAGCCTTCTGCGGCTGCACATCGCTGAGCGAAATAAATCTTAAACATAATATTGAGGATATAGGCGAGAAGGCCTTTTGCGGTTGCACATCGCTGCAGCATCTGAATATTAGCGCGGACTCTGTTGGCGACAGTGCTTTTGAGAACTGCAATTCGCTGGCTGACATTAATATAACTTGCAAAACACTTGGACACAGAGCCTTTTATGGATGCGAATCGATGAGGAAAGCTGATGTTTTCGGCGACATTCAATTTGTTGGCGATGAGGCTTTCAGCCATTGCACTCAAATGCGGCGAATCTGGCTTAACTATACTGGCGACATCTTCGGAAGCTATGTCTTTAACCATTGCGACTCGCTGAGTGCCGTTTATGTGCCCAAAGGCAGCATACAAAAAGTTGCGGAAAAAAGGCCACCATTCTCAATGTATCATATTCTTGAGATTGTATCGACCAAGGTTTCGAAGATTGAGCTTGCAACCGAAATAAAAGACAGATATGGCGTTGCCTACAACTCCGACCGCAAACGTCTGATAAAGTGTTACAAACCCGATATCGAGTTTTATGCCTTAGACGATGAAACAAAAGTGATTTGCGACGAAGCGTTCAGCGGATGCAAAAAACTGGAGCGATTCAACGCACCATTTATGCTCAGCCATATTGGCGACAGAGCCTTTTGCGGCTGCGAGTCGCTGCAGAGAGCCAACATTCCAATGGGTGTTGAGCACATAGGCGTAGGCGCCTTCTGGTATTGCACTTCGCTCAAAAAGGTGATATTCCCTGGTTTGCTTAAAAGTATAAGCGACTCGACTTTTGAAGAATGTGTGTCGCTGAAAGAAATCGAAATCCCCGATACAGTTAAGAGCATCGGGTGCAACGCTTTTATGAATTGCAAGTCGCTGAAACAGATTACTATTCCCGGCTCGGTTACGAGCATCGAAAAAGACGCTTTCTTTGGTTGCCAGTCGCTTCAACAAATAATAATCCCCGAAGGCAGCACCGAGAAATTCAAAGAAATGCTGCCGGAAGCTCTGTGGGACAAACTTCGCTGTGCTAAAATGTAGAGCCAGTGGGCAATATTTGAACTTTGTTTAGCAAAGATGCGATGGACCGGCACGAGAAATTCACAAAGATGACCACCCAACCCGTTGGCAGACTGGTGTGCGAGTTTGCCGTGCCGTCGATGGTGTGTATGCTCGTGAGCGCGTTCTACAACATTGTCGACACCTACTTTGTAGGCCGTATCGACACGCAATCGACAGCCGCCCTGGGAATCGTGTTCTCATATATGGCTATCATTCAAGCCGTTTCGTTCTTCTTCGGCCACGGGTCGGGCAATTTCATATCGCGGGCTTTGGGCGCGCAGAAGTCGGAACAGGCCGAAACAATGGCTTCGACAGGCTTTTTCACCGCCATTGCGCTCACCACGCTGATTGCCGTTTTCGGATTTCTGCTGATGGAACCCGTGCTGACGCTGTTCGGGTCCACACCCACCATTATGCCCCGCGCCAAAGAGTATTTCGTCTGGATTCTGACGGGAACGCCGTTCATTTCGGGCGTGTTTGTGATGAACAATCAGATGCGGCTTCAGGGCAACGCGTCGATGTCGATGATTGGCGTGATGATTGGCGCCGCACTCAACATTGCTCTCGACCCGCTGTTCATTTTCACTCTCGATATAGGCATTGCGGGTGCAGGAATGGCCACAGCGCTTTCGCAGATGGTCAGTTTTGTGATAATGCTGAAAATGATTGGTTTGCGAGGCGGAATCTGTCTGCGGCTGCGCAATTTCAAACCGTCGGCAGAGCGGTATGCCGAAATATTTGCAGGTGGCTCGCCGTCGCTTGTGCGGCAGTGCCTGATGGCCGTGGTGAGTATCTGCCTTAACAACTACGCAAGCCGCTACGGCGACTCGGCGGTTGCGGCCTTCTCGGTTGTGGGGCGTATAATGATGTTTGCCACAGCCGCGCTTCTGGGCTTCGGACAAGGATTCCAACCCGTGTGCGGTTTCAACTACGGCGCGGGGCTCTTTCCGCGTGTGAGCCGCGCCTTTAGGTTCAGCGTTGCCGTTTCCACTGCCTACTGCACTGCGGTGGCCGTTGGCGGCATTGTGTTTGCCGAAACCATTGTGTCGCTTTTCAGCGCAGCCGACAGCGAGGTTATAAGTCTCGGCGCCCTGGTGCTGAAATTCCACTGCTACTCGTACGGTCTGAACGGATTTATTGTGCTGACAAATATGTATTTGCAGAACACCCGCAAGACAGCGGCCGCCCTGCTTGTGGCCACCGCCCGTCAGGGACTGTTCTTCCTTCCGTTGCTCGTTGTCGGTGCCCATTTCTTTGATATGACGGGTATCATTGCCGCCCAACCCCTATCCGATGTTCTGACCTTTGTGCTGGCGGTGGTGATGGTGAGAAGGTTTAAGATTTGAATTTTCCTATGTCTTGGCCTAAAATAACAATACAACGCGAAAACGGCGAAACGGCCGAAGCACAGGCGCCTGTGATAGTGTCGGCAAGCCGCTCAACCGACATTCCCGCCTTCTATGCCGACTGGTTCTTCCGTCGGCTTGAGGTTGGCTATTCGGCGTGGACAAACCCGTTCAACGGCGCACAGAGTTTTGTGTCGTACCAAAACACACGGTTCATTGTCTTTTGGTCGAAGAATCCCGAGCCGCTGTTGAAACATATTGATTATCTGAAAGAACGCAACATTGGATGCTACATTCAGTTCACGCTCAACGATTACGAAGCCGAAGGTCTTGAGCGAGGCGTGCCGCCCCTTGCCCACCGCATTGACACCTTCCGTCGGCTGGTCGACACGTTGGGCAAAGGCCGCGTCGTCTGGCGCTTCGACCCGCTGATTCTCACCGACAAAATCTCGCCCGAGAGTCTGTTGCAGAAAATCGAAAATATTGGCAATCAACTTAATGGCTACACCGAGAAACTCGTTTTCAGTTTTGCCGACATTGCGCTCTACAAAAAGGTGAAAGCCAATCTGGAACGCAACCGCATCCGCTACACCGAATGGACCGAAGAACAGATGGCCCGATTCGCCGCGCAACTTTCCGAACTCAACAAGCAATGGGGCTATCGACTTGCCACCTGCGGCGAAAAGATTGATATTGAACAATATGGCATTCTTCACAACCGCTGCATTGACGACGACCTGATGATTCGCTTTGCCCATACCGACAAGGCGCTTATGGACTTTCTGGGTGTGGAAATCAAAAAGCGCGAAATGTCGCTTTTCGGCACCGAACCGATACCGCAGAACGCTGTGATTATCAACGATAATCTGTACGCCATAAAGCGCAAGGACAACCGCGACAAAGGCCAACGTCCCGCCTGCGGCTGCATTATGAGCAAAGACATTGGCGAATACAACACCTGTCCGCACCAATGCGAGTATTGCTACGCCAACACAAGCAAGGAAGCCGCCCTTCGCAACTTTGCCCGCGCCCGCGAAACTGGCTGGGAATCAGAGACGATAACGGGAAGGTAACAAGGATTGAAGGATTGATTAATTGAATGCGTGAATTTGCATTTCACAATCCTTTTACCACTTCAATCTTCTCATTCTTCGGGTTATAAATCTGCAAATCAGTAATTTTACCGTTACGCCATTCGCAATCAACGGTTATGCCGCCACGAGCTTTCAATCCTTTAAAACTGCCACACTCCCACTCGTTGGGAATGGCCGGAAGCACTGATATGACGCGTGTTCCGTCGGGTTTTACAATGTGGCTCTGCAGAAGCATTTCCATAAGGCCGGCGCTGCCGCCGAAGTTACCGTCGATTTGGAAAGGCGGATGCGAGCACAGCATATTGGCGAACGTTCCGGCGCCACCACCCGAATACGAGACGGTATTGCCCCAGTTGTCTGGGTCGCAGCGCTCCGCTTTGACGGGCGTCATAAGGTTTTTGAAAAGTTTGTAGGCGTGGTTGCCGTCGCCAAGGCGCGCCCAGAAGTTGATTTTCCAAGCCCGCGACCAGCCTGTGCCACCGTCGCCACGGCGCTCAAGCGTCTTTTTTGCAGCTTCGCATAGTTCGGGCGATGTTATCGTTGTGCCCGGATAAAGTCCGAACAAATGGCTCACGTGGCGGTGCTGCGGCTCCAGTTCTTCGTAATCTTCAAGCCACTCCTGAAGCCGTCCGTCGGCAGAAATCCGCATTGGCGGCAGTTTGGCGGCCGTTGTCTTCAAAAGATTCGCGAAAGCGGAATCGGTTTTAAGAATCTCCGAAGCCTGTTCAACAGCCGAAAAAATCTCCTGACAAATCTGCGTGTCCATTGTTGGTCCGGCGCAGATGCAGCAACGCTTGCCGTCTTTGCGGAAGGCGTTTTCGGGCGATGTGCTCGGCCCGGTTACCAGATAGCCGTCGAATTCAAAAAGATTGGCGCGCAGAAACTCCGCAGCGCCCTTCATAACAGGATAAATGCGCCGAAGATAATCTTCGTCTTTTGTGAATAGATAATGCTCCCAAAGTTGAAGCGCAATCCACGCTCCGCCGGTGAACGACGAACCCCAGCGCGGGTCTTCGCTCGGCGCGGTAAAATGCCAGGCGTTTGCCAGCACGTGCCCCGCCCAACCGTCTGTGCCATAGAAAGTTTGCGCCGTATGCTCTCCCGACTGCACAATCGACTCAACGTAGCGGGTTATAGGCTCCGAAAGGTCGGAAAGATTGCCCGGCTCCATTGGCCAATGGTTCATTTGCACATTGATATTCAGGTGATAATCGCCGTGCCAGGCGGTGTTGATAGCGTCGGCCCAGATGCCCTGCAGATTAGGCGGCAACTGCGCGTTCACACTCGAACAGATAAACAGATAGCGCCCGAACTGCAGATACAGAGCGGCAGAGTCAACAGATTGAATTTCACCGTTCTTGCCCTGTTTGCCCACCTGCACCGACACTCGGTCGAAATAGCGTTTGTACTCGTCGATGTGGCGTTGTTTCAAATCGTCGTAAGAGAATATCGATGCCGCAGAAATCTGTTTTTCAACCATTTGACCGATAGTTGAAAGATCCTTGCGGTCTTGATTCTCAACTATGTCTTTATAGTCGGTGGCCGCAGAAATAAGTATAACCGCCTCATTTTCGGTGCGTTTCACAAGTTTAGCCTCCGAAAAATACTGAACACCCAGCCGCAATTCGTCACCACTGTTGAGAACACCTTGCATTGTCGAAACAGTGTCATTCACAAGCACTTCGGCACGCTCCTTCCGCGACAGCGCAAACGTGAAATTCAATGGTGCGTTGTCGGTTGTCAGCCTCACAACTATCACATTGTCAGGTATCGACACAAAATACTCACGGCTGAAACGGGCTTTTTGCCCATTATAATCGAATGAAAATGAAGCGTTTGCAACAGCATTGTCAATTGAGAGTTCGCGGTAATAGTCCGAAACATTTTGAATGCCCATTGGCGAGAAATCAAGCTCAAGACAACCCAAAGTCTGATAACTGCCGTATTTCGGATTTTCGCCGCCATTGGCCGAACATTTGAAATATTTGAGTGTAAGTTCTTGTGCGGCAATATTATCGCCTTCGAGTAGTTTCTGCCGTATTTCGGGTAGATGTTTCTTCGCTTCGAGGTTGACCGGGTCCCACTCGCAGCCGCTCCACATTGTCTCCTCGTTGAGCACAAGCGTCTCCTTCTGCACACCACCGTCGGGCATAGCGCCCAAACGTCCGTTGCCGAGCGGAAGCGTCTCCTCCCACACGTCGGCTGGCGCGGTGAAACTGATTTTCAACTGGTTACTATCTGTCTTGCTTGTTTCAGCACAAGACGAAAAGACTGCCACAGCGGCACACAACAAGGTAATTTTCAGACTATTATACATTATCTTTTTTTGTTTTTGGTAGCGCCCTTTCGGGCGGAAATTTTTAGAAAATTTGCCAATAAAATCGATATAAAATTATAACAATCAATTTTTTACAAATTTCATATAAGATTTTCTTACAATTTCCTGCGAAGCAGCTTCTTTACACTCTCTATCTGATAAAATTGGTGAATTGGCCGCGCTCACGTTCGGGAAATTTGGCTGTGCCTGTGGCGAATTGCTTGAGCATATAGGCCATATTGTCGGCAAGGGTGCGCATTGTTTGCAAACCTTCGGCATCCTGCGAAACCTCGCCTTCGGCTCCACCATAGCCAATGTTCCAATATTGCGATGTAACTATCGGCATATTAAGCATTTGGAATGGCATTAACAGCGTCTGGTACGATGCCGTGGCACCGCCGCGACGGCAAACGGCAACCGCTGACGCAGGCTTTCCCTGCAGTTTGTTACCTGCCGAATAGCACATTCTCTGCATAACCGCAAGCAACTGCCCAGCCGGCTGACCATAGTAAACCGGCGAACCAACTATAACTGCGTCACATTCAGCCATTTTATCGATAATCTCGTCACAGACATCATCGTCGAAAACACACTTGCCGAGTCGCTTTGCGTGACATTGGCCGCAAGCAATGCAGCCGCGCACCGGACGGTTGCCAATGCTGACAATCTCGCTATCTATCGAATTCTTTTTCAACTGTTTGGCAACTTCCGACAGCAAAGTGAAGGTGTTGCCATTGCGCCTTGCGCTACCATTGATTAACAGCACCTTGAGCTTTTTATCAACACCCGCGGCAGCCGGGGCACACGATGCCAAAGCACTCACTCCCGACACGCTAATCGCCGCTGTGGCAGCTAACGCTCCCATTTTTTTCAACGCATCTCGACGCGAAATCAATTCATCGCTGTCAGTTATAGTTTTCTTTTCCATACATTATCGTTTTAGTGTTTAGCAAAAATAGAATTTTTAACGCAGAGAGAACTTTGGAATTACGAATTATGAATTACAAGCTATTACTCACAGCCCACTGCTCACTGCTCACCGCTCAATGCTCATAGCTCACTGCATTTGCCTGTTGTCTTAAGTCTGTTGTCCCCAAATAAGTATTCCACTTATAAAAAAATCGCTCTGCAAAAAGCACTTCACACTATCGGCTAAAATTTTACCTTTGCGGCTCATTTTGCAAAAGAGATAATTCTAATCAATAAAAACTTAAAAATTGCATTAAAAATGGACACTAAAAAATTGATTAAGTTGTTGATTCCGTTTGCATTGTTCCTGTTCGCCTGGTGCGTCCCGACATCGTTCTACGGAATTGACGCTCTGACATTGGTTCAACAGCGCGTGATTGCAATGTTCATCCTTGCAGCGCTTCTGTGGATTCTCGAGCCAATACCAAACTGGACAACATCAGTGCTGGTGATTGTGCTGTCGCTGCTGACGGTTTCGGACAAAGGCATCGGCTACTTCTGCACTCCTGAAGCCGGCGAGCTGGTTGTTTACACCAAGATTATGTCAGCCTTTGCCGACCCTGTTGTGATGCTCTTCCTTGGCGGATTCGTCCTGGCCATTATGGCATCGAAATACGGGCTCGACGTTACGCTTGCGCGGATTATGCTGAAACCTTTCGGCACCAACCCCAAATGGGTGCTGCTGGGCTTCCTGGTGGTTATCGCCGTGTTCTCGATGTTTATGAGCAACACCGCAACAGCCGCAATGATGCTTGCCTTCCTGGCTCCCGTGCTTGCTGTTCTGCCAAGCGATGATAAAGGTAAAATCGGCCTTTCGCTGGCCATTCCGGTAGCTGCCAACCTTGGCGGCATCGGCACACCTATCGGCACACCGCCTAACGCAACAGCCGTTAAGTTCCTTGCCGAAGCTGGTATGGACGTTTCGTTCAGCGAGTGGTCCATCCGTATGATTCCGTTTGTTGTGATTATGATTCTGTTCGCCTGGTTTGTGCTTCAGATTCTGTTCCCATTCAAATCGAAGGAAGTGGTGCTCGACATCAAAGCAAGCGACCGCAAAACAGACTGGAAGACCATCGTTGTATGGTGCACATTCCTTGGAACCATCCTTCTGTGGGCAACCGAGAAACTGACAGGCATCAACTCTAACGTGGTGGCTCTCATTCCGTTGGCTGTTCTCACCTGCTGCGGAATCTTCACCAAAGACGACATTAAGGAAATCAACTGGACAGTGCTCTGGCTGGTTGCCGGCGGTTTCGCTCTCGGCACCGACCTTCAAGGCACAGGCCTTGCCAAAGTGCTGATTGAAGCCATTCCGTTCGGCACAATGGGCGTAGTTGCAGTGTTCATCATTGCAGGTCTTGTCTGCTACTTCCTTTCGAACTTCATCAGCAACTCGGCCACCGCTGCGCTGCTTATCCCGATTCTGATTGTGATTGCCGAAGCAATGAGTATGCCTTCAGCACCAAGCCACGACACATTTATGGCTCTGGGCGGCACACAGGCAATGATTTCATTCATCGCTGTCTGCGCATCAATTGCAATGCTATTCCCGATTTCGACACCGCCTAATGCCATCGCTTCTTCGACCGGCCTGGTTGAGACGAAGGATATGACCAAAATCGGCGCCATTGTTGGTGTTGTAGCATTCGTTTTGGGCTACTTCTGGCTGACTATCATCTTCCCGTTCAAGTCTGCAGCTGCCGCTCCGGCTCCCGCACCTGTTGAACAGGCTGTTGAAGCACCGGCCGCTGCCGACACAGTTGCTTACAGCGACACTACCATCGCACTGCAATAAGCGATAAACAAGATATAAGAGAAAGCACCGTGGCTCTGGCTGCGGTGTTTTTTTTTGTTGATTTACTCAGAATACGCGGACCTAATATGAATTGCCCTTACAGGGCGCAAACCTACTTAATGGCACATAACCCAAGGCGCCGCTTCGCTTTGCCTTGGGCTATATTGTTTTGCCCCGTTGGGGCGAAAATGCCACATTAAAAATGCAAATGAAATAACAAAAAAAAAGCCATAGGCTTGTGACCTATGGCTTTGACATTGTTGCGGTTTCGTTTCGGTTTACGGACACACGGCTAATTCGTGCGCCGAACCGGACGAACAGAGAACCCACAGCAGCGGTTGAGGCCGTTCGACGGGCTCACGAGGTCGCTGTCGAAGTAGCAGTACCGAGCGAAGTACGGGCTGTTCTCGATGAGCGAACTCGACCAATAGTTGCCGAGGTCGCCCGCGTAGCTGAGGCTCGAATTGTA
Source organism: Salinivirgaceae bacterium (assembly GCA_017557605.1). Lineage (GTDB taxonomy): Bacteria > Bacteroidota > Bacteroidia > Bacteroidales > SZUA-534 > RUG13583. Next base: position 2,439 of record JAFYYJ010000009.1, on the reverse strand, counting down.
GCGATAACCTGCCGCAGGAAGGAAAATGTGGGCATCGGAATTTGAATATGACGCAGACGGTGTATCACCCTCATAAACTTTTGCGCCTTTGTCGGCATCGGCTTTTGCACGGTAAACCACGTAGCCGTTAACGCCGCGATTGTTGTAATCAGCGGTCCAAACCCAATAGCACTCATCTGCTAACTCTTTCCAATCGGCAAGGGTTGGTATTGAATAAGCGGCACCGAACACAGCGATAGCGACATCATCAGACGATTCGAGTGTGGTTTTGTTGTCAACAGTGCCATATTTTGCGTCATAGTTATATTTTGTAAGACTATTATAGGCACCATCACAATATTTGTAGGTGTCCCAATAGTATTTGTCTTTTGTCTGGGTTTCGCCCCAAGCGTAGTAGTCGCCATAGTTCCACGGGTTGGCAGCACCAACATTGCAAGTAGCCCAAAGATTGCCGCTTGGCAGGCCTAAATCGACTGTTGCAATTGTGGCGGTGACAAATTCGGCGGTAAGTGAAATATCGTCTTTGCCAACAGTTATTTCGCGCGGGTTGTCGATATTACCGTCGGACCATTGGCTGAAGCAATAACCCGTTGCTGGTATGGCGGTGAATGTGAGAGTCTCGCCCTGTGCGTAACGGCCATTGTCGGGACCGCTAACGGTGCCGTTACTGCCTGCGGTTATGGTAATGAGCGCGTTTTGAGCGAATTGTGCTTCGAGAGTTATATCGCTTGCTGAAATATATATTGTGCGCGGGTTGTCGGTATTGCCATCGGACCATTGGGTGAAATAGTAGCCGTCGGCTGGTGTGGCGGTAAACACGAACGTCTGGCCATCTTTCTGCGTTTCAACAGTTCCTCCTTCGGTGGCCGTGGCACTAACTCCTATAAATATGGCAGTAAGGGAAATATCGCTTGTGAAAACTGTAATGGTGCGCGGGTTGTTGGTTTGGCCATCGCTCCATTGGCTGAAACAATAGCCGTCGGCAGGAATCGCTTTAAATACAACCGTTTCGCCTTCTTTGTATTCGCCGCTCTGTCCTTCAACGGTTCCGCCTTGGGCGGCTGTAACTTGAACCGAATAAGTAGGGTCGTCTTTTTTGCAAGCCACAAATATTGTTGCCACTGCGGCAAGCAATGTCATTGTTAGAATCAGTTTTTTAGTCATAATTTGAATTATTTTAAAAGTTGTTTATACACAAAAGTAGCCTTACTTTGTCTGCTGCGCTTGATTTTTGGGCTCACGGCGGGTGTCCCAAAAAGCGGCAATATGAATGGTATCGTCTTTAATGTAATAGACGATTTTGTTCAATTTACGGACAATAATACTACGGTATTCTTGTTTGCGATGAGCGAAGAGTGGGTCGATTCTTCCAATGGTGGGTTTGTCGGCAAGAGCGAGAACAGCATTTTCAATTTCGTTCATAAACTCATAACGCACTTTCTCGCCGAAAGCACACAATACGTATTCTTCCACTTGATGCAACGCATCAGCCGCCCGTTTGTGCCAAAGTATTTTCATTTGCTATGGTGGAAGACTTCGTCGTTGGTCAAGTAATTGCCAGCTTCAAAATCTGCTTCCGCTTCATCGAGCATACTGTCGATTTCTTCCATTGTGAAAGGGCGCAGCCGATTTGACTCTTCCTCTTTGGCGTGTGCTATCAAACGCTCGCCAATCCAACGCATATTACTTGGTGTGAGCGTTCCGTAAAGATAGTCTAGCAAACCTGATAATGCGGTTGTAGTCATATTCGTTTTGTTTTATGTTGTAAAGATATGAAAAATCGATAAGACAATTGTTGATTTTTAGTTTTTCCATTTAGCCATCACAAAACGACATAATAAGCGATAAACGTAAAAACTCGATAGAAAGCACCGGGGTTCATACTTCGGTGCTTTTTTTGTACGTTTACGTTGAGTTATGGAAAATCTCGAGCAACAACTGATTGAACTGATTAGCCGGCAGAATGCCGACGCCGGTGCTACGGTGCGCCGTGCGTGCGATTTTGCCCGCGAGCGGTTGTCGGGCGTGGTGCGCGAGACGGGCGAACCGGCCTACACCCACGCTTTGCGGGTGGCGCTGATTGTTGCCGAAGAAATCAGTTTGAGCAACGTTTCCATTATTGCCGCTCTGCTGCACGAGACGCTTACCGCCGACAATGACGTGAGCCGCCGCATCGAGCGCGACTTCGGGCCGCAGGTGCTGTTCATCATCAACGAAATGCTGAAAATCAGCCATCTGCAAAAAGAGAAACTGCAACTCAACAGCGAGAACTACATATCGCTGGTGCTCACCATCACCAAAGACGTGCGCGTGGTTCTGCTTAAACTGGCCGACACGCTCGACAAAATCCGTCAGATAAAACTCTACGGCGCCGAACGCCAACTGAAGATAGCGCAGACGGCACGGGCGCTCTACGCCCCCATCGCCCACCGTTTGGGG
>JAFYYJ010000077.1 GCA_017557605.1 Salinivirgaceae bacterium | reverse complement strand
TTCGACGGACGCGGCTGCTGCGTCAGTTGGTAGAAATAGTCCCAAACCGCCTTGGGTTCGAGATTAGATAGTGGATTACTCATATTAATTGATTTATTGATTAACTGACTTATTGAAGGATTGATTGACTGATTAACTGAAGGATTGAATTACTGAAGGATTGATTATTCATTAATCCGATTATTTGCGCCGAACAGGGCGAACAGATAGGCCGACGTAGCGGCCATCACTATACAACGGATGCACGTTGCCACCGTGGAAGACACAGTTACTCGCGTGGTCCGGACTGTACCAGTCGAGCGAAGGCGACCAATAGAAACCGCTCGTACCAGCGAGAACGTGGTCTCCCCTTCTGCCACAGCCCCCAGCTGCAGGAAGAAAAATGTGGATGTCGGATATAGAATACAGCGATGACGGCGTGCCATCAGCGTAAACTATTGTTCCTTTGTCGTCTGCCGATTTTGCTTTATAAACCACATAACCATTTACTTTCCGATTATTGTAGGTTCCCGTCCAAACCCAATAGCACTCTTTGTTCAATTCTTCCCAATCGGCAATGGTTGGCAGCGAATAATCAGAACCTAACACGGCTGTGGCGGCATCGTCGGCCGATTCAAGAGTAGTAAGAGTGTCGGTAAAACCACCATTGCCATATTCAGCATTGTTGCAGTATTTTGTAATAGTAGTATCCGTAATATTGCAATACTTATATGTCTCCCAACTGTAATCGTTTTTTGTTTCGGTCTCGCCCCATGCATAGTAATTGCCATATTCCCACGGATTTGCAGCGCCCAAATTGCAGGTTGCCCATTTAACTCCGCTTGGCAATCCCAAATCAACAACATCACCATTATAGTTGTTGGTACAAGACGCAAACACTGTGGCAAGCAACGCAAACAATGCGAAAGATTTCAATAATCTGTTTCTCATAGTAACGTTTTTAAGAATTCACGAAATATGTTTTTAGCAAATATACAATTTGCCATTCATCTCTCCGAACCTTTTTTCATCTAAAAACGGGCAGAGAACAAACTTTTAATGAAATACAATTTAATTGGCCGACCACATTGAACTTATTAAAGAACCTTATCGAACCCGACTCTCTTGAATATTACATCGAGAAAAATATCTCGATTAAATAGTCAACCAAACGGCAGTAAAAACTTGTTATCAACAACAAAAAAAGTTATATTTACGAATCAATAAACTTAAAACTCAAACTGTTATGAAGAAACAACTATTTGCCATTGGCATTGCTTTGTTGGTTGCCGGATGCGCACACCAGCCCGAATATGAGTGCAAGTTCACTCTGAACGGTGAGACGCAACTGACTTTCAACTTCACAAACGTGAAAACGCCAAAAACGTTCAATTTTTTCTACAACCAATCGTTCCCATTGGACCAATTCAAAAAAACGTTTCGTGTCGAAAGTGATACGACATTTGAATACACCTTGTCGCTGAACCATCCGGCAGAAGCCATCTGCTACTACGACAATATGGAATTCAATATATTTTTAGTCCAAGACGAACCACTTACAGTGAATCTCGATTTGGCAAACAGCGACGTTACTTTCGAAGGATTCACAAAACAGATTTGCGACCATCTGACAAATAATCCGACATGGTTGTCGGAAGATTTTGAAAATGACGAATCGTGTTTTGCAAAAATTGATTCAAGATACGCTGACAAACAAAAAAGCCTTGATTCGGCTTACTCCGCCGGTTTGTTACCCAAATGGTTCCGCGACTATCAAACCGAAAATCTATCATTCAATAAAGTTGTTTTAAAACAGAGTTATGCTCAATTTGGTTTAAATAATATTGACATTTTAAGAAAAAATGAGCCAATCCGTGAAAGCAAATATTATTGGACAGACAGTTACATAAACTTCCTATGTATGTTCAGTGCTCCACGATTTGACACGCTTTTGGGACAAAACGTCAACAATGAAGTATTTTATGAATATGTTCAAGACAACATCAACACCGTTAAAAGCAATCTGTCTGAAGAAATCACATCATACTTTACGGCTTCGCGGCTGTCGAACTATTTGATTTTTTTACGAAAAGCACATAACCAATCGGAATACAATGAGAAAAACAAATATCTAAACAGGTTGATTGAAGCCAATTCGAGCCTGATAAAAGACACGGCACTGCTCAATTATATCACTACAGAACAAGCAAACATCTAAAACGAATTACTCTCGAAAAAAATGCTGAAAAAAGGCGACAAAGCCCCCAATTTCTACCTTAAAAATCTTGAAAACGAATCGGTTTCGCTTTCAAATTTCGCGGACAAGTTGGTGCTGCTCAATTTTTGGAATACTCATTGTGAAGGATGCATAGCCAGAACTCCGCAAAAAAACGCACTTGTCGAGAAATATGGGAAACAAGGCTTCGAACTTGTCAATATCTGCCTTGAAGATGCCCCCGAAGCCTGCCAACAGATTGTAAAAGAAAACAATGCGTTAGGCAGTCATTTAATTTGCAAGGGGAAATGGGCTCAAAACTTGCTTGACAGTTATTGGATAACCGGTGTTGCGCATTATACTTTGATTGACCGTAACGGGCTTATTATAAAGAACCGTATCGAACCTGACTCAATTGTATATTACATCGAGAAATATATCTCGGTGAAATAATCCACTAAACGGCTGCAAAACCTTGTTGGCGGGGGCTATTCCCCCTCCAACTTGCACTCGCGGAAGTTCATTTCAGCCTGCGCTTTCTCGCGCGGCATAGTGAAATAGGTGCAAGTGGCTTCGGTGCAGACAACGCCTTCGCTGTCGGCAATTTGCGCATCGATAATGACAATATTGCGACGCTGCTCACGAATGTGGCCGCTGATTGTGATTTTCCCTTTGCTGATGAGCACCGGCCGTTTGTAGCGCGTCTCCATCTTCGAAGTTACGCCGGCAGTTTGCAGTTTGCGCGTTACAACCCAGCCGCAGAGTTCGTCGAGCAAGGTGGCCTGAATACCGCCATGCAGCGTGTCGAGCCAACTTTGGTAGTTGGTATTCGGCTCCCATTCCGACACAATGTTGTCGCCATCCTCGTAAAAGCAAAGATGAAGGCCGAACGGGTTATTGGGTGAGCAGCCAAAGCAATTGTATTTTGCCTCCATCTGCCACGGGTTTATGATGCGTTTCAAATCCATAGTTTCTTGATTTTGTTTCCCGATTCGGTTCGCAATATTCGTGCCAACAAATCACAAATTCTCAAGCACAAATCGCAACATTTTGGAATATAGATGCCAACGTGTGTTTCCGCCATAGATGCTATGATTGCGGTTGGTGTAAACGAAGTATTCGAACTGCTTGTCGGCCTGAACCAGAGCCTCACACATTTCGGCTGAATTCTGCCAATGCACATTGTCGTCGGCAGAGCCGTGTATAAGCAACAGATTTCCTTGTAAATCAGCCGCGTGAGTGATTGGTGAATTGCTATCGTAGCCGTCGGCGTTCTCCTGCGGCGTGCGCATAAAACGTTCGGTGTAGATGTTGTCGTAGTAGCGCCAGTTGGTGACGGGCGCAACCGCAATGCCAGCCTTAAACGTGCCGTTGCCCTGCGTCAGACTGTTGAGCACCATAAAGCCACCGAAACTCCAGCCCCAAATACCAACACGATTGGCATCAACGTATGGCAGACTTTTCAGATAGTTGGCAGCGTTGAGCTGGTCGGCAAGTTCATATTTACCTAACTGCAAATATGTTACCTTGCGGAAAGCCTCACCGCGCGCACCCGTTCCGCGACCATCGCAACAGAAAACAATGTAGTCTTGGGCGGCCAAAACCTGCTCCCAACCAACATCAAACACATCGAGAACCTGTTGCGAATTTGGACCACTGTACTGCACCATCAGCACCGGATATTTCTTTTCGGGATTGAATCCTACGGGCTTTACCATCCACGCATTCAAGCTGATACCATCGGGCGTTGTGAATGACAAAAACTCCTTGGGGCAGAACTGATGCTTTTTCAGAGTGCCGGCAAGGGCTTGGTTTCCCTCAAGTGTGCGGATGAGTTTGCTGCTTCGCTCATGCAGTGTGTAAACAGTTGGCGTTGCTGCATTTGAAAACGCACTGATGTAGTATTTGAACCCGCTGCTGAACACAAAAGTATTAGTGCCTGCGTGTTGGCTTAATTGCTTTTTGGCGCTGCCATCGGTTTTCACCGAATAGACATCGCGTACAGCTGCTCCCCGCTCCGCACTTTGGTAGAAAATAGTGTTAGTTTTCTCATCGAAACCATAGAAATCAGTCACATCCCACTCACCTTTGGTAACCTGATTCAGCAAAGTGCCATCGGCCTTGTACAGATAGATGTGGTTCCAGCCGTCGCGCTCGCTCATCATCAGGAACTTTGAGCCGTCGGCGTTGAAAGTCAGGCGGTCGAACTCCGTCTCATCGATGTAACATTTATTGGTCTCATCGTAGAATTTTTCAGTTGCGCCAGTGGCAACATCGGCATAGAGCAATTCAAGATGATTTTGCAGACGGTTAAGTCTGTAAACCACCAACTTACCCGCTGGCGACCACATTATGCGCGGAATGTACTGGTCAGTTTCTGCGCCGACATCAATTTTAGTTTTTTGCTTATTATCAAGATTATAGTTCCAAACCGTTACCACCGAATTGCACTCGCCGGCCTTCGGATACTTGTAGGTGTAGTCCGACGGATAAAGTTTGTTCTCTGTAAACTCGGGCTCAAGTCCGGCAAACATTTGGAATGAGTAGGTTGGCACAGCCGACTCGTCGAAACGGCACCACGAAAGGTTGCGGCTGTCGGGCGACCAACAGAAGGCCTTGTTGTACTCAAACTCCTCCTCATAAACCCAGTCGGGAATACCATTGATAATGCTGTTTTTGAGTCCGTCTGTTGTCACCTGAGTTTCGGTTTCATCAGCCAATCGTTTAATATACAGATTGTTGCCGCTAACGTACGCCACCATTGTGCCGTCGGGCGACAATGTAGCCACCTGCTGACGGCGCTCATTGGAAACGGCGGTCAGTTTTTTCGCAGCAATATCCCAAACATAGTAATCGGCTGTAAATGAGCGGCGATAGATGCTTTGATAGTTGGTAAAGAAGATGATTTTCGACTCCGAACGGTCGAATTCAAAACTGATAAAATAATTGATAGTGCTGTCGCCAAGTTGTTCCACCGTGGCCAGTGTAGCCACCCTTTTGCCTGTCTTGTAACTATATTTGACAATTTTGGTTCCTTCCTCAATAACAGCGTAATGCTGCCCGTCGTTCATCGGCGTGGGCTGTACTATTCCGTTCTCGGAGAATGTTCCTTTAAAAAAATCATCAAGAGTGATTCTGTCGCCAACTTGCTGACACATAGCGGTTATTGGCAGCAAAAGGGCAATCAATAGTTTAATCGGTCGCATATTTTTGCGGTTTTTCTTTTTATAAATGAACCAATAAAGGGTTGTTGGTCTTACTTCTTATCCTTCCGAGCGTACTCATCTTCAAGCACCTTTTCAAGTGTCTCAACGTCAATACGTTTGGCAATGATTTTCTTGCCTCGGTCGAGTAGGTAAATCGAAGGTGTGCTGCGGATGTCGTAGAACAAACGGAAGCCCGACTGATTGTATGGGTCCCAAGCGTTTATCCAGTTTTCAAGTCCCTGACTTTCAATAAACTTACCCCATTCTTCCTTGTCGGTTTGGGTGTAGATGCCCATAACCTCAACACCGCGCTCCCAGAACTTGTCAGCAAGCGCCTTCATCTTTGGCGTGGCCTTCTTGCAGTGTCCGCACGACGGCTCAAAGAAGAACAGCACCGTATATTCGGCATTGATGCCCGATATAGTCACCGGTTTGTCATCGTAAGTGTAAAGATGCAACTCAACGGCTTGATTTCCAACTTGATTATAACGCAATTCCTCCACTCTTTCCCGCAGTTTCTCTACCCACGCCGAATCAACCCAAGGAGTCTTTCCTTCTTTCAGATAATAGTTGTCGCCAAAGAAAACAAGCACCTTGTCCATACCCATTATGTTGCTGTTATTGTACTTGTTAAATATGGTCTGAAGTGTGAATCGGAACATCTCGTCGCAACCCTCGGTACGGCCGATAATGTCGCGGCTCTCCTTGACAATAGTGTCGGGCGCCTGAAGAATCATCTTGTCGAAATAGCGGACAAGCTTGGGCTGATAGAACCGCGTACGGAGCAATCTTGCATCCTGAAAATCAACATTATCGAAGAAATGCTTTTTGTAATATTTGTATTGGAATGCCGAATCAAGCACATTGCCGTCGGCATCACGCGGAAAATCAGGAATATCAATGTCGCGGTTGATGCGCAGAACGGCCGCCAACAACGATTCGTGGTGATTCTGGTCAATATCGGCCCAACGTTCCTTCACTTGCGTAAAAAGCAAATCAAGACTGTCGTTTATTGCCGTCTTGTCCTTGCCTTTGGCCTTTGGCAGACGCTTGCGCAGCCCCATTGCAATGTTGTTCTGATTATACATAAACTGTTGGTAGTCAACATATATCTGTTGTTCGTTGCTACCCTCAGTTTTCAAATTCTTGGTCAAATCAGCGTCATCGCCAGTGAAAGTGGTTGAAACACTGAAATTTTGCTCTTTGTCAATCATCAGCTCGAAAATGGTGTTGCCAGGCACTAATATGAAATAAATACCTCCATCGAGAGGCTTTTCGCCCTTGAACTCGCCATTAGCCTTGCGGTCGAGCTTGATAGTGTCTTTAACATATTGTTTGTCACCGTAATAATAGCCCAGATATACTGTGCTGTCGGCCAGATTATCAATATGAACCTTAATGTGGTAGCCGCCTCCTGCTTTTCCGTCGGCGGCACTGGCGTTGCGGCAACCAAAAACAGCTGCCGCCGCCAGCAAACAATATGCTAATAATTTCATAATCAATTTTTTAATATCAACAAGTAAGTCTTGTCAAACTTTTAGAAATTGCACATAATACCAACGCCGGCAATCTCCTTAAATTGTACTTTGCTGCCGACCATTCTTGTCTCACCGTTTTCCTCAACCGGCACTTTGATGTCATCGTCGTAAATCAAGTGAGTCTGAACGGTGAACGAGATGTATTTGTTCACTTTCATCGCAATCTGTGTCTCCCAGCTGACATCGATGTTCTGCGGATTGTTGGCGTAATTCGAGAAGAAATCAGCCTTCGAAGTGATTGAGAAGTTCTTCAGCCATTCTGCCTCAAAATCGTTCTTGCTGTAAACCAAACGCAAGTAACCACCGAACTCGCCACGGGCCTTCTTACCGGCTTTCAACATTTTTCCCGGATGAGTACTAATCACAACGCCATTTTCATCTTTCTCCTCAACCATTTCATATTCTGCAGCATCGACACCAAAAGCGCCAGCATCGGCAAGGTCCTGGTCGTTGACAATGGTGTATTTCAAAGTTACCGGAGCCAGGAATGCGCTGAAGTAGTTATTCGGCTTGTAATCAAGACCAAGGGCGCCCATAACGTAGGCCGGAGCCAAAAACGCCGAAATTTTCTCTTTGGTTGTGTCGTTCACATAATTGTAGCCGTTGTCCATTTGCGATTTGAAGTTGAACAATGCTGCGTAGTAGAACGATTTGTATGCCTCATAGCCGTATTTCGATGTGAAGTCGATACGGTCGTCATTCTTAATGAAATCGCCGTCCTTGTCCTGGCGCGACATTCCGTAACCAAGGTCAAGGGTGTTGTCCCAAGTGTTTTTGCCTGCGCGATAGTTGGCAAACAGGTTCAATGTTGCGTTGAAAGCTATCGAGTTCTGACCGCCCGACGCCCAGTGCGAGAGCGATGTCTGAGTAGCGTTGAGCGAGATTACTCCGCCCTTGCGCCAACCCTGTGTAGTGTCCGAACTCTGTTTGCGAAGCGCTGCCTCGCCGTCAGTAACCTGACCTGAAACCAATTGTGCGCACCCCATAAGTGCTGCAATTGCGATGATTCTGATTTTCATTTTTCTTTTATTTAATGATTAAATGTTCGCCAAAAATACAAGATTATGACAAATAGTTGTTCGGAATTTCAATTGCTTTTTATATTTTGGTGAATCATTTTTTGCGTATCGTATGGACTCAAATTCGATAAAAATCGACAATCTGGTTAGCGAGCTGAAAGAGACTGCTCCCGATGCGGCCGCGCAATTAGAGCAATACGCGCAGACGACCGACAACCGGATTAAAGAGCTTGAAAATGAGATTTCAATGCTGCACGAACAGATTAAACACAGGCACGACCTTTTCCTTGAATCGTTCGACATCGAAAACTCAAACATCTCTTACACCGATTTTTTTGTGAAATTTCTTGAACTCGCCGGTTACCACATGAATCCGCAACGGCTGTTCATCTTCCTGGATAACGATACTAACGAAAAGAGCCTTTTGGCTTACCAATGGACATCGGGCAACGCAAAACGGTTGCCGCCAAACAGTGCAATCATTCACCAGGCGAGCCCGTCGTGGAACAAAATGCTGAACGAGCAGAAGATGATTCTTACTGCCCCAAAAAACGAATTACCCGACGACATCAACCAACTAATCAACAGGTTCGGTTTGGAAGATGCGTGCATTTTGCCACTTATGGCTGTCGATAAATTATGCGGCTCGTTTATTTTCGAAGCAACAACCAATCACAAATACGACGAGTTGGGAATCTGCTACATAAAGATTCTGTCGACACTTTTATCTGAACACATCGGCAAACACACCACATCGGAGATTCTGAAGCGCGAAAAAGAGCACGCGCAGGAGGCCGACAGACTGAAATCGGCTTTCCTGGTCAACATGAGCCACGACATCCGCATACCGCTCAATTCAATTTTAGGTTTCAGCGACCTGCTTGCCGACCCCGACCTGACAGAAACCGAACGTGATGAATTCATCAGCTTGATTGACAAAAGCGGGCGCGACCTTATATCTCTGGTTGACAACATTATAGATATATCAAAAATAGAAACAGGCCAAATGAACATCAAGCTTGAAACGTGCAAGTTGCTAGCACTGATGAATGACATTATGGCCACATACAACCACCACCCAAAATTCGAGGAGCACAGTGATTTGAGCCTGCAACTCGATTTTGCCGAGCGATTCAACCAACTGTCTATCAAAACTGACATTTTCAGATTCAGACAAATTTGCATCAACTTGATAGACAACGCAATACAATTCACTGACGCCGGCACCATAAAATTTGGAGTGAGCAACGCTTGGGAGAACACTATCGAGTTTTATGTTCAAGACACCGGCATCGGCATTCCTGAAGAGGCCATGCATGTTATCTTCCAGAACTTCTGCAAGGTAAACCGAACATCGACAAGAGAATACACCGGCACCGGACTGGGACTGCCGATAAGCAAGAGCCTGATTGAGATGCTGGGCGGCAGCATCCGCGTGGTATCGGTACCAGGCAAAGGTTCGACATTCTATTTCACGCACCCGCTGCCAGAGAAAGTTCCCGAATCGCTAAACAATCTGCACGAAGTGAAGGCTCTGTTCAACTGGAAAGGCCGCCGCATCGCTATTGCCGACAACATTGAGCAAGACCGGAAATACATGGAGTATATTCTGAACAACACCAATGCCGAAATTGTTTGGCTAAACAGTGATATTGAGGCTCTTGACTATTTCAAGAAGGGCAACACAGCCGATGTGCTGTTAATGGAGATGCAACTGTCGTCGATTAATGGAATTGAGCCAACAATAAGCATCCGCAATCTGACAGAAACGCCGATTATAGCCTTAACTGCCAATACGAACACCAACGAGACGCGCTCTATTGCCGAGAAAGCCGGTTGCACCGATGTAGTGTCGAAGCCGCTCAACATGTCGAAGTTGCTGAATATGATTAACAAGGTAATGAAAAGTCCGGAGGAAAATGCCGACGGAGAAAAATAGGCCTCTACTTATATATCCTATTCTTATTCAACGCCTTACGGTATTTTTCAGCATTCACATTATGCTCTATCAAGTTGCGGGCAAAAGCGTGATAGCCTGAAAAATCGTCTTTGGCACAGAAATACAAATACTTGTGTTTGTTATAGTTAAGCACGGCATCGATTGACGATTTCGACGGAATGCATATTGGTCCCGGCGGCAACCCCTTATGCTTATAGGTGTTATACGGGCTGTCGACCGTCAGGTGTTTGTTGAGAATCCGCTTTATTTCGAAATCGCCGACAGCAAATTTGACTGTAGGGTCGGCCTGTAGCGGCATTCCGATGCGCATACGGTTCAAGTAAACACCGGCCACATCGGGCTTCTCGTCGTTTTTCAAAGTCTCCTCCTCCACTATCGACGCAAGCGTGTAAACCTCATCGGGAGTGAGTTTGACGGCTTTGGCCTTGGCTTGGCGGTCATCGTCCCAAAACTTCTGCGTCTCGGCATACATCCGCTCCACAAACTCCTTGGCGCTAGTGTTCCAATTAAAATAATAGGTGTCGGATATAAAAAGCGTGAAGGCCGTTTCGCGAGTCTTGCCAAACTTCGAAAGATACTGATTGTCAGTTAGTAAATCATACAAATCCAACTCATCGGCCTCAAGTTTAGAGCCAATCATCTCCGCTATCCTCTTTATCGAGCGCGTCTTGTTAATGGTGATTTTAACCGGTTCCTGCACACCACCACGCAACATGTTGATTAATTGATTGTTGCTCATTCCGTCTTTGATTTTAAACCTTCCGGCCTTAACCAACTGCGGATAGTTTTTTTGTCGAGCTACCCAGTCAAACGATTCAATATCGACAACATAACAGCTGTCTTTCAGCATTTTAACAACATCGGAATATGTACTACCTGTGCGCACATAGATGCAGGCTGTTTTGCGGCCTTTCAAATCAACATTCGGCTTTTTCACATCGCCATATATATTGTAAGCTCTGACTGCAAACACTATAGCTAACAAAAACCCACTGATTGTGAGCCACCTACCTAATTTCTTCTTATTTTTTTTCGCCACAAATAATCGTGTTTTGAGAGCCGCAAAAATAAACAAAATAGGGTAAGTTGGTAGGATTAGGTGCGTACGAGTGCCGAACGACTGCCGATTTAAACAACAAACGGTTGAAAACCAAACAATCAAGTTATTGACAGAAACAAAAGGCGTGGGTACTTTTAAGAAAAAATTTGATTTGCCAACGGAAAGTTCGCTGACAATCATAGCAATGATATCATACTCATTATGAATAAATTAAAAATTACATTTTTAACTATATGCGCCCTACTTGCGACAAACTTGAACGCACAAGACGCTAAAGACCTGAAACAAAAGCTGCAACGCACCAGCGACAAAAGCGAACAGATTACCATTCTCCACAAACTCGGCGAGAACTCGCTAAAAGCCAACGCCACTGCTGAAGCAATTGGCTATCACAAGCAGGCATGGCAACTCAGCAGCGAAACCGGCGACACGGCAAACATAGTGAAATCACTCAACTACATCGGTGCAATATATTGGCGAACAACCAATTACGACTCAGCTCAGTATTATTACCTTATCGCACTTGAAGCTTGCAACGACAATTACACTGAGGATAAAGCGCGGATTCTGAACAATTTGGCACTGTCGAACCAAAGCCGAGGAAACTACCAAGAGGCTGAAAAATACTACAACGAAGCACTGCGTAACTGGCAGAAAACAAGCAACGAACGCGAACTGGCATCGACATTCAACCGCATTGGCAGCATGTATTTGTCACGCAATATGTTCGACTCGGCATTGGTGCAATACAACAAAGCCATGACACTGCGCGCCAAGCTGAAAGATACGGCAGCTATCGCAATGACATTCAATAATATAGCTACGCTATACAAAAATCAGAAGCAATTCGATTCGGCTCTTGTCAATATGCAGAAATCAATTGAGCTGCTGTCGGTTATAAATGACCGCGAAGGCCTGGCCGAGGGCTACAACAACCTTGGCGGCCTCTATTGGCAGAACAAGATGTACAAAGAGTCGCTGGCCAACTACCTTCTGGCTCTCGACCTTCGCACAGCCGCAGGAAACACCGACAAAATTGCCGCCACAACAAGCAATATAGGTCTGATATACAAAGACTTAAAAAATTATGACAAGGCGCTCGAATACTACAACCGGTCGCTTGAGCAATACAAACTTACCGACAACCTGTATATGCAAGCCGAAGCGCTGAATCTGATTGGCGGAGTATATTGGCAATCAGGCAAATACCGCGAGGCTTGCAATGTTTATGCAAATGTTTTGCAAATGCACCAAACGGTAGGCGACCGTAAGTATATCGCTCGTTCGCACAACAATTTAGCCTTGGCTTACAAGAATTTGAACGTGCGCGACTCGGCTCTAGCCCAATACAACCTCGCCCTCGACATCTACCGCGAAATAGGTGACAAAATAAACGAGGCGGCGATTATCAACAACATTGGAAACCTGCATCTGAAATTCGGTGACAACGAAGCCGCCATTCAAAACCTAAGCGAAGCACTGAATCTGCGCCGACAAGCCGGAACACAAATAGGCATCGCCTATTCAGAGCTCGATTTGGGCAGACTTTATGCCAACAATAATCTCAATAAAAAAGCGATGCCCCTACTGAACGACGCTCTCCAGATTGCCGAAAACATCAAAAACATCGAGCTAAAAACCGATATTCTGCTTTTATTATCAAATATTTACGCATCAGAAGGAAAGCATCTGCTGTCATACAATCTTCTAAAAGACTACATCACACTTAAAGACAGCATCTTAGACAACGAAAGTGTGAAACGCATTGCCGAAATGCAAATCAGCTACGAAACTGAAAAAAAGGAGCAAGAGCTGAAAATAAAAGACATACAGATACTTCAAGAGCAGGAGCGCAACAGCCGCCAACGCATCATCATTTATTTTGCGATAACAGTATTATTGGTAGTGCTGATTTTTGCCGCTATCGTCATCAGAAAAAACAAACGCATCCGCAAGGCTAACGAAATGCTTGACGAGCAGAACCGGCAGATTATAATGCAGAACGAAGAGATTGAGCAACAGCGCGATTATGTTACAATGCAGCGCGACCAAATTGCCGAACAAAAGGAAAAAATAACCGACAGCATTGAGTATGCAAGCCGCATACAAACAGCGATGCTACCTCCAGAAAACACTTGTAACGAACTGCTGCCCAAGCACTTCATAATGCTGAAACCGCGCGACATTGTAAGCGGCGATTTCTATTGGATAAAAAAAGTGGGCAGCAGAGTTATTGCCACCGCCGTCGACTGCACAGGCCACGGCGTGCCTGGCGCTTTTATGAGCATGCTGGGCTCCACCCTGCTCGAACAAATAACTGCCAACGGCCAGTTTAACAACGCCGCCGACATTCTAGAGCAGATGCGTGAATCAGTTAAAACAGCTCTGCATCAAGACGATACACACAAATCACAATCCGACGGAATGGACTGCTCGCTTTGCATTATCGACTTTGAGCGGCATGCGCTGCAATATGCCGGAGCCAACAATCCGCTGATTATTGTCAGGAACGGAGAACTGATTGAAATTGAAGCCGATAGGATGCCTGTCGGAATCCATGTCTTTGAGGAGGAGCCTTTTAAAAACAACGATTTTGAGCTGCGCAACGGCGACAAGCTCTATATGTTCTCCGACGGCTTTGCCGACCAGTTTGGTGGCGAAACGGGCCGGAAACTGATGATGAAAAACTTCAAGAAACTGCTGTTAGACACAAGCAACGAACCGATAACTGAGCAGAAAGAACTTCTGAATCAGAAATTTAACGAATGGAAAGGCGAGTATCGTCAGATTGACGACGTACTTGTGATTGGTATCGAAATATAAAACACTTATTATGCTGAAATTCAAATTATTGCCAATTATATTTGGCTTGTGCGCGACAACTCTGCAAGCCCAAACCAAAAGTGACACTCTTACCGGACAATTGGCAAACAGTGGCGGCAAAAAGACCGAACTGTTGTTGAAACTTGCCGAGACAAACATAAACACCTACCCCACCAGAGCTACCGAGCAAGCAGAAGAAGCTGCCGAAATAGCAAGAATTGAAAACAACAAAGATGATTTAGCGAAAGCTATAATTCTAAAAATCAAAATATTATGCTCAACCAATAACATCGAAGGCGCTCGCAAACAGATGCAATATCTGACCAAAATCTCAAATCGTGGCGACAAAGAACTGAAAGCCCGGACCAGCCTCTGCGAAGCCGACATTGAAATGGCTGCCGGAAACTACGAAAAAGCCGTCGAGTTGTACAGTATTCTGTCAGCAGAATGCTCAAAATCAGGATTTTATGATATAGCTATAAAAGCCGAAAACCAGTTGGGCATCATCTATCGGGAGAATAAAAACGACGGACTCTCTCAAAAATCGTTTTTGAAAGCCATTGAAATTGAGAGTCAAAGCGACTTTCCGGAACTGAAAGCTGCCAGTTTGAACTTCCTTGGAAGTCATTTTTGGCGAATCGGACAATACAATCAGGCGCTCGATTATTACCAACAATCGCTAGAAATCAGGCGGCAGCAAGGCAACGATTACGATATTGTCAACTCGCTGATTAACATAGGAAATACGTATCAAAACATGGGGCGTTTCGACTTGGCGGTGGAGTATCAAACCAAAGCATTGCAACTATCGGCCAATTGGGAGAACCAACTGCCTAAAGCGCAAATAATGAATTATATCGGCAATATCTATTGGCGCAAAAGCCTGTACGACAGCGCATTGATTTATTACAACAAGTCGTTTGCCATTTACAACGAGCTTGGCAACGAAATGAAAACTGCCAGCCTGAACGACAACATCGGGAACGCCCACAAAATGAACAGCCGCTTCGATTCGGCAATGATATACTACAACAAGGCGCTCGAAATCAGAAAAAGCAGTAATTCTCAAGCCGACATTGCGAACTCGCTTTCAAACATAGGCTCAATTTATTGGCAGACAGCAAAATACTCACAAGCGCTCGATTGCTACCTGCAGGCTTTGGTTATACGCGAAGAAATTGGAAACAAAGCCGATGTCGCCAAATCACTCAACAATATTGGATTGATTTACAAAGAATTATCAGACTATAACAAAGCTCTTGAATATCAGAACAAAGCTTTAGAAATTTACAAAGCAATTGGGAACAAGGCGCTTACAGCTTCAACGCTGAATCATATTGGCAATGTGCACCGTAATGCTGGCAACATGGAGCTTGCCTTAGAGTGCCACATGCAGGCTCTGCGATTGCGCCAGGAGATTGGCGATGAGAATGCAGCCGCCAATTCGTCGAACAATATCGGCCTGATATACCGCGATTTAGGAGAATATGAAAAAGCAGAATCGTTCTTCAACGATGCCATTGCAACCAACCGCAAATCGGGAAACCGCCAGGCACTAGGGCTGGCACTGAACAATTTAGGCGACACCTATGCTCGCGCAGGCAAACAAGAACTATCTATTAATCAATATAATGAAGCGCTAGTGATTTTTGAAGCGATGAACGACAAACGCAGCATCGCCATTACAACCCAAAACATTGGCGAATTCTATTTCGAAACAAAGCAATACGGCAAGGCTAAACACTTCTTAAACAGAGCATTAAAAGCCGCACAAGACATTGACGACATCGAAATAATAAAGAATGTAAGTTATGACAATTTCAAACTCTACGAAGCGACAAACGAGACTGCTAAAGCGCTGGAATCGTTTAAGTTATACAACACTTACCGCGACACTGTGAGCAACAGCAGCAATCTGCAACGAATGTTGGAAATGCAGTCGCTGTACGAGATTAATGTCAAAGAAAAAGAAATTGAGCTACTGAAAAGCAAAGCTGAGAATATCTCACTGAAACTCAGCGGCCAACAACGCCTAATTGCGATAACTAGCATTGCCGCGCTACTGCTCATGGTGCTTTGCGTGGTGGTTTTCATCAACTATCGCAACAAGAAACGCGCCAATGAAATGCTACGAAAAACGTTCTCGATAATCGCACATGACCTCAGAAGTCCTGTGGCGGCCCTTAGTTCGCTTACATCGCTTCTGAATCAGGAAGATATGGCTCTAGACGAGGCCGAACGCAAAGAGTTGACCGCCAACACCGAGCATCTAACAAAATCAACGCTGCAACTGCTTGAAACACTGCTCGAATGGTCTCATTCGCAAAACGGTGATATTGTTGAGTATAATCCTGAAAATCTGTCAGTTAAATCAGTCACCAATGAAGTTGTGCAACTGTCGGAAATGGTGGCCAAAAACAAAGAACTGACATTGGTCAACACGATTGAAAGCGATGATTTACAAGTATTTGCCGACCATAAAGGCGTTCTTCTGATACTGCGAAACCTGATTGCCAACGCCATTAAATTCTCACACAAGGGCGGACAGATAATAATATCAGCTCACAATGAAGCAGATAGCGTTGTAATTGGCGTCAAGGATTTTGGTGTCGGCATTGCTCCCGATGATTTGCAAAGAATAGTTGCCGGCCTTAATTCCGACTCGAAACAAGGCACCATGAAAGAGAAAGGATTTGGCATGGGAATGCGCTTCTGTGTTGATTTTGTGCATGCCAACAAAGGCAAAATGTGGGCAGAAAGTGAAGAAGGCAAATACACAATCTTCTATTTCGACCTCCCAAAAGCGAAATCTATTTAGCTTGCAGTCAACCTAATATCACCTTAAAACGGATTGAATCCGCTCAAACTGCCCGTCGTTTTTGGCTGGTTGGATTTCCAAAACCCGGCAAAGCAGCTCGTAGATGTCAATATTGTATAGCTGCGGCGCCGAAAAGCCTTTCTTGAAATCGGGCCCGATAGCGTAGAAAATACCATTCATCAACGGGTTACGATTGTCATAGCCGTGCATTCCGCAAGGCAATGAGCGTGCAGGCTTATATTTCAAGCAAATAGAGCTATCTGCAAAGATAACGACATCGCCCACCCTATTGCTGGCCGAATAATGAAAATCGGGGTTAATATCGGCTCGCTTACAAGCACTCAAGCCTTTAACTTGTTGTAAAGACTGTACCAACAAATCGTCGCAATTTTTTTTGCAATAAGCCAGCGCAATGGCAGGCGAGCAGATGACGGTGTCAACCCATTCAGGCTTGATAAAAGGCTCAAGGTCAATTGATTGTTCATCAGATATTGGTGCCATTCCGTGGTCCGAAAGAACAATGAAATTGATTGAGTCACTAAAAGGTAACTGATTGAGTTTCTGCATAAAATAACCAATCAAGCTATCGGCTGTCTGAATTGACGCAATCATTTCAGGCGAATCGGGACCTTTGCCATGACCAATGTTGTCAACTTCTTCAACATAGCACATCGCCAGATGCGGACGTTGATTGTAAGGCAAACTCAACCAGCTAATTACGCTGTCAATTCGAACTTTATAAGGTACGTTTGCATCGTAAGCCTTCCACTGCGACGGACGGTAGCCTTTAATCTCGACATCGGCTCCTATCCAAGAATAAGCCGCAGTTTTTATGCGCTGCGATTCGGCCGTAACCCACACTGGCTCACCAAAATAGAAGTAATTATCGGTTGTGGTGGCCTTGTCGTACATATTGTAATATTTGTGTGATGCCCGGTCGAAGAAATTATTTGCCACAATGCCATGATTTTCAGCGTATAAGCCCGTTGCCATTGTGTAATGATTGACAAAAGTTAGTGAGGGGAACACTGGCTGCAAGCCGGCGGCGCGCACCCCGTTTCGCTGAATCGAATCGAAGTTAGGTGTGCTCGCAATATCCTGATAATCAAAACGGAATCCGTCAAAAGACAATACAACGGTGTACATACGCGGTGCTACTTTTTTGCCGCGCAAATGACGTACATACGCATCTTGAGCCACAACAATAGCAATAAAAACCGCAAATAAAATTAAAGAGAGATTTTTCTTCATAGTCAGCTATTTAGATTCTTCAGGAATCTCCAATTTTTCACCAGCGTCCTTCACAACCGCGCGCTTCCATTTCTCATCGTAGCCTGGCCATTCAACTTTTGGCGCGTAATATTTATAGCCTGCAGGAACAGCCTGCGGAGTCTTTACATTGCCATCCATATACTTGACAAACAAATATTTATATAACTCGCGCCAGTCAGAAACCAAACGGTCGGCGGTGTTCACCGAGAAATCGGTCAAAAATTCGGTTGCCAAATCGGCATTTTCAGCAGCCAACTCAACGGCAGCCTTGTCCATAACCTTCACATAAGCCTGATATTTAGCCTCATATGCGCTCTGCTTTGCCTCAATTTCGGGGTGAATCAGACTGTAGCGAGTGTATGCAAGATTGCAAACCTGGTTGAATACGTAGAAAGCCGAAGTTTCAGAGAATTGCATTATCGAGCCGTTGCCCACCGCCATCGACTGCGGCACGGCAGTCATACAAGTGTACATCGGACAATAAACGGTACTTCCCGCATCATCAACTCCAAACCAGAACAAGCCACCCACCTTGTTCGGCAGCCAGCCGCGGCACTGTGCCACAAACGAGAAACCAGTCTGTTGCGTGGCTGTGGTGCGCTCGTTCACGTATTTTTTGCCGTCGACTTCCCATTCCATCGGACGCCAGCGGTAAGGGCAATGCCAAGGCCCCGCTCCCACATCCTGCGACATATCCAACTCTGTGCCTTCCAAGTGATTACGCATATTGTGCATCATCTGCGACAATGTGACTTTTGCCTTCGGTTTAACCCATAACGGCATTCTATTGCTAGCATAACCAGTTGATGCATCATGTTTTATATCGCCTTTGGCATACTCCCAATACTGATTCATACCTTCAGCCACATCGTTGAAGAAAGCCCAAACGCGAATCTCACAAGCTCGTGCACCCGAAAAATCAATAGGTGCGTATGTGTCTGAAAAACTGAAGTTTGACTTATTAACCTTGTCATTGATATAGCCCTTTGAGCGCGCAAAATCCATCACATCGGCAGCATAAACAGTGGTGACATTTTTGTCGAAAATTCGGTCCATCTGCTCCGAAGAAATCGAAGTCGGGTCATCGTTCCACGGGAAAGTGGTGATTCGCGCCTGATTTGCGTGGGCGCACACGTAACCATCAGGAATCTGACGAGCCACCCAAACAGCGCCTTTATTCTTGTTAATCAAGCCTTTCTTGGTCTTCTGTATGTCCATTCCCTTGCCAATCAATTCGAAAATCCAAACCTCGTTGGGGTCGGCAATTGAGAATGACTCGCCCTCACTCGCATAACCGTATTTGGCAACCAGTTCGGTCATAACTTTGATAGCCTCGCGTGCCGACGTTGAGCGCTGTAAAGCAATGTAAATCAAGCTACCATAATCCATAATGGCTGTAGAATCGCCCCAAAGTTCCTCGCGACCACCATAAGTTGTCTCGCCTATAACCACCTGATTTTCATTCATATTGCCGATAACGTTGTAAGTCTTGGCAGCTTGCTCAATCTGCCCCATATACTTACCTGTGTCCCAATCGTAAACATCGAGCATTGTTCCTGCAGGATAAGTTGCTGCAGGCCAGTGATATAACTCACCGTAAAGCACGTGAGAGTCAGCCGCATAGCTCACCATCGACGAGCCGTCGGCCGATGCGCCTGGCGTTACAAGAAAATTAGTGCAAGCCAAGGTCTGCCCTGCTGCCAATGATAAAGCAAATGCTAAAAGAGTTTTGTAGTTCATATCGATATAATTTATTGTTTTACATTCATTTACTTTGCGAGATATATTGCGCCGCCGATGTTGTCGCAAGCGGCCCCTGTAACTGTTTTCAAACAGTTTGGAAAGCCAAAATAACGCAGCACACCTAAAAACGCAAAAATAATCGCCTCCTTGAAATCTATCTCTTGCTCACTTGGAATTTCAATATAATGATGCGTGCTATTTTTCAGACATTCAATAAAATACTCATTAAATGCGCCGCCACCTGTAACCAGCACACTTTTTTCTTCTTTTCCCACAATTGCTCGCGAAATCTGATATGCTGCGTGCTGATAATATGTTGCCAGAAGATTCTCAATATCAGTACGTTGTCCGAACAACGGCAGTATCTCTGCATCGACGAACTCCCGTCCAAGCGACTTTGGCGGCTGTTGCTTATAATAAGGTAGGGCGTTCAGTTTGGCAAGTAACTCTTTATCAACCATACCTTTACGGCCAAGTTCGCCACCTTTGTCAAACTCAAGACCGATGCGCCTTGTAAGCGTATTGGCCACAATGTTCATCGGACATATATCGTAGGCTATGCGGTGTTCCTGCTCATCGTCGAACGAAATATTGGCAAAACCGCCAAGATTCAGGCAGTAATCGAAGGAATCACCGTACAACAGCTTATCACCGATTGGCACCAACGGCGCACCATTACCGCCAAAAGCCACATCTTTAGTGCGGAAATCACAAATAGTGTCGATTCCCGAAACGGCCGCAATATGAGCACCAGAGCCTATTTGCAGCGTCAATCCTTTTTGCGGCTCGTGAAAAACCGTGTAGCCGTGACTTGCCACAAAACGAGGATGACAATTGTGCTCCCCAACAAACTTCTTTAGCAACCCACCAAGAAAACGACCATAATCGACATCGAGCTGCGCCAAGTCGTGCCCATTCAGTTCGTGGCTATGTTTCAGGCGCTCAAGCATTTCTGGCGTATAAGGATAGACTTTGCAATCCGAAAAATCATACCCCCAAACACCATTAGAATACATAAAATGGCAATCCACAATGTCAACGCCGTCGAGCGAAGTGCCCGACATAATACCAATAGCCTCTATCTCAACGTCTTGCATTACTGAAATTTGTTTTTTGGCAGTTTTTCCGAATAGTTGGCCACATTGCCGCAATTGTCGGTAACCATCAATTCAAGTTGGTATGAATCAGCCATTTTCAAATATTCATCGGCCTCGTAGGTTATCGATTTTGTTTTCGGGTCGTACTTCAACAGAATCCATTCGCCGTTTATTGAAGCCGAATAGGATTTTATGCCCGACAAATTATCGCTAATCGTGAATTTCAACATGTTAACAGGCATATTTGCGACAGTTTTAATCGTTGGTGGAACGCTGTCAGCCTGAATACGATAGGTCCCGAAACCCGCCAAAGATGCCTCCACATAACCATTTTTGTACTTCCCTCCCATGGCCGACACGCGCGTCCCGTTCACCGCCACAATCAGCAGTTTCGACGTCGGGATATTATCGCCCAAGCATTTGATTTTCAAGTTATAAGACTTAACTAATGGTATCGCAAGGTCGCCCACTTTGTATGTCGGTGAATATGAACCCGTTACAATATTCGTATCAACTTTGAAATCGAAATAAACTGAATCGAAAAAGGTGTTTTTGCCAAAATCGATTGAAATTCCAGCGGTATCGAATCTATGCGCGTCTTGCCACGAAAGCAACTCTCCCTCTGGCTTTTGAGCGTCGTTATTTGCCTGAACACCTTGAAGATATGTCTCAAAAGTTGATTTGTTTCCGTAAACATCGTACGCGTCGATTTTCACTTTTTTCACCACTCCTACTGGCACCGTTATATATCCCCGGTTTTTCAGATTAGAATAAAGCGAAATGCGGTTATTATTCTCCACAAATAATCTATAAGCCACTGTATTACTGTTAATTAAAGCATCATAGTCAGCAATGCTGCTCACATACTTTGTCTGTCCGAAAGGCACCCCATCAACACGCATTGTGAGCACAATCTGGTTGCCGTCCCAAACATCGAATTTATAAACTCCGCAGCGGTTGTTCGAACCATTCAGATAGTCATCGCATTTTATGCCAAGTCCCACTGTTCCTGACACTTGAATTGTATCAGCGCCAACAGGCTTGTGTATTTTTCCATGCTTTTGAATATTGACTGTAGTCCGCGCATATTGGCCTTTAACCTGTGATGTCGAATTTCCCGGAAACACCGAGAACTGCGTCATCCTCGGAGCTATATCGTCCTTAATATCAAAGCCGAGAAACAATCCGTTAAGCGGACAGGCGTCGCGAGTGTCGCGGATTTCGAAATGCAGATGCGGACCGCCCGACGAGCCGGTATTGCCCGACAATCCAAGCACCTCTCCCACACGGACAGGCATCTCGTCAGGCTTCAAAAACAAATCGACCGAAAAACTCTTCTGCTTATACTGAGCTGCGCGTACATACCTGCCAATCTGAATGTTATACTCGCGCAAATGGCCATAAACCGATGTGTAACCGTCGGGGTGAATAACGTAAACCGCATGACCGTAGCCGGTTGGCGACACCTTGATGCGCGATATGTAACCATCCTTCACGGCATAAACCCGATACCCCTCCTTGCCTTGTGTTTTCAAATCGAGGCCGGCATGGAAATGTCCGCTCCTAAGCTCGGCAAAATTGCCCGACAAATACAAAGGGATTCGCAGAGGCGATTTCCAACCAAGAGTATCCAACTTGAGTTGTGCGGTGGCGGATTGTGTAAGGAAGCAAAATGCTGTCAAAAGCAAAGCGATTGCTATATTCCTCATTTTCAGTATATTCATAAACAGAATAACAATTTGTTTCGAAACGCAAATTAGCAAAAAAACAACCTTGAAATTCCGCTCCGTCAACACCTTATCAACAAAAAAAACTTTTTTGCGTTCAACCTCTTTGAAGCAAAAAAGTTCTTAGTATTAGATTAATTATCAGAGTTTTACCAGTGTGTTGACGTACAATAAGCCTACTTAAACCCAAACACAACCTGATATTTTGACTTTGAAATGTTAAAAATAGGTCTGACGGCTACATCAAATCATCGTCGCCATCATCGGCCTCGTCGCCGTCCAAATCATCATCTTGCGAGTTCAGCTCCTCACCGTCGTCTTCAGCGTCATCGTCGTCATCATCACCACCTGACAACTTCTTCTTTGTCACCGGTTTCTCAATCTCGTTCAGTTTCTCTGCCCAAAACGAATATTCGCGCGCGATACGCGGATAAGTCTCCAATGTCGCTGTGTACAATTGCTGCTCAAGCAATTCAACCTTCTTTTTAATCTCTGCAGGATTCATCATTGATATTTTTCAACCTACAAATATACTCTTGCTCTCTATTTTCCGACACTTTTTTTTGAAAAATTTGATTTTGAAAAATGAAAAATACCCGACGATGCTGTTTTTCATTTTTTTACACTATTTTGCGCAACGTTTGTCATTGATGCAAACGCTAAATAAACAAGCAATTAAAACTATTAGAAATGGTAAAACACGTTATTCTCTGGCAATTGAAAGACGAACTTTCTGACGCGCAGAAAGACGCCGCAAAAGCTGAAATAAAAAAGGGGTTGGAAGGTTTGGCTGGTAAGGTTCCCGGTCTTGTCGAAATCAAAGTCAACATAAACGGACTGCCAACATCGAACGCCGATGTAATGCTCGACTCAACTCTTGAGAGTTTCGACGCGCTGAAGGCTTACGCCGTGCATCCGGCCCACGTGGCCGTTGCCGAAGGTGCCGTTAAGCCGAACACCAAGCTGCGCGTCTGCCTCGATTACGAGGTATGATTAGGCGAATCGATTAATCATATATTATTAAACTTTAAACATTTAACAACAATATGCTACGCCGCATCCGCATAACATTGGCAGTTGTTTTCTATACACTGATAACACTGCTGTTCCTCGATTTCACAGGAACCATCCACAAATATTTCGGCTGGTTGGCTGATATACAGTTTATTCCGGCTCTGCTGGCACTCAACGTTGGTGTGGTAGTGGCTCTGCTGGTGCTGACATTTTTGTTCGGACGCGTTTACTGCTCTGTCATCTGTCCACTCGGCGTAATGCAGGACGTGGTGGCCTATTTCGGCAAGAAAAGCAAGAAGAACCGCTACTCGTATTCACCAGCCATTAAATGGTTGCGTTATAGCGTGCTGGTTGTTTTTCTCGCCACACTGCTGGCTCCGGGTGTCGGTTTCATAGCACATTTGGTGGCTCCGTACAGCGCTTACGGACGAATCGCCTCAAACCTGTTCGCACCAATTTATCAGCTTGGCAACAACCTTCTGGCTTACATTGCCGAGCGTGCAGGCAGCTACGCCTTCTATTCTGTCGATGTATGGATTAAAAGCCTGTTAACCTTTGGCATAGCCGCCGTAACATTTGTGCTGATTGCCGTTCTGGCCTGGCGAGGCGGACGCACTTGGTGCAACACAGTGTGCCCCGTTGGAACAATCTTGGGTTTCTTTGCCAAATACTCGCTCTACAAGCCGGTAATCGACACCGAGAAATGCAACTCGTGCGGATTGTGCGGACGCAACTGCAAGGCTTCGTGCATCAACTCGAAAGAACACGCCATTGACTACAGCCGCTGCGTTGCCTGCTTCGACTGCATCGACCGCTGCAACCGCGGAGCTATAAGCTACCAGCTGCGCACCGTGGCGCAAAACGAAGGAGCCGAAGTTGATAAATCAAAACGCAAATTCCTGTCAATCAGCGCTCTGTTTTTGGCAGCCACAACTGTAAAGGCACAAGAGCAAAAGGTTGACGGTGGTCTGGCGATTATTGAGGACAAACAGCGTCCCGAAAGAAAAGTGTCGCCCAAACCGGCCGGCTCGGTTAGCGTGAAGCATTTCACCGACCACTGCACCGCCTGCCAGCTTTGCGTGGCCGAATGTCCGAATCAAGTCTTGCGCCCATCGACTGACATTGAGCACTTGATGCAACCTGAGATGTCGTTTGAGCGCGGATATTGCCGCCCCGAGTGCGTAAGATGTACAACCGTATGTCCTACCGACGCCATCCTGCCTATCAAAACAGCGGAAAAAGCATCAATATCAATAGGCTACGCCGTGTGGGTGAAAGAAAACTGCAAGGTTAGCTCCGAAGGCATTCAATGCGATGCCTGCTACCGCAACTGCCCCACCGGAGCCATTCAGCTTGTATCGAGCGACAGTCTGGCTGACTCATCACTCAAGATTCCGGCAATAAACACCGAGCGCTGCATTGGCTGCGGCAAATGCGAGAATCTGTGCCCGGCCCGCCCGTTGAGCGGCATTTATGTTGAAGGCCGTGAAGTGCACAGCGAGATTTAACCTAAAAAGCACAAAATAAGAAAGCCGCCTTCCTCCCGGAAAGCGGCTTTCTTGTTTATTGTCATTGATTATCGCGAGCCAAAATCTATTGTCAGTTGGACTATTAACGATTCACTGTAACCCATATATGAATTACTTTTCGAACCCGCGGTTATATTTGGTATTTCATCGTATGCTAATGATAAATTGAAGTGCATAAACCGCAACCCGAAAGAGGGAGAATAGTAGAGTTCACAAGTCTCACCAAACCGCAATCCTAACCGCAAATCGATGAATGGTGTTACTGGGCTTTTAATAATATCGCAGCGGATGTGGTCAAAAGCATTGACAAAGAATTGGCCTGTACCAGTGGTGTATTTTGTTAAATCCAGATAATCAACGTGTTGTATTTCCATCCCGCTACCAACATATAATCTTGGGAAAATCTGAAATCCGTGAATTGTTGATAAAGAAATACCGTCCAAATCATCACCTATAATGTAACCACCGCTTACGAACCCCCTATATCCACGATTTGGGTATTTATGTTTTTCAGCTGGAGCGTCCATTTTCTTCCCTTTCTGCTCTTTGGTTATTTTCGCAACCTCATCAATGTTGTACACGAAAATACTGCCATCGGCGGTCTGTATTTTAACCGACTCGTTAGGCACTTGCTCAATTACAACTCCGCGTATTTGACTACCATTTTTCAGATATACTACTTCTTGCCATTGTTGGGCAAACACGCCAAACGACATAAAAACCATTACGGTAAGCAAAAATCCCTTTTTCATAAATTCACAATTGATATAACATCTTTTGATTTTTGCAAATGATTATAAAAAAGCCGCTCCCCCGTTTGGGAAAGCGGCTTTTTTATAATTAAATGTGTCTATTAGAATTTGAACGATACACCAAGATTCAAATAACTCTGATAAAGACCTCCTATTAATTCTGCAGAAAGTGCTATATTGTCAGAAAGGAAGAAACGGCATCCTGCAACACCAGCGCCATCAACAACTGTCTCTTTATCATCATCATCAGTAAATGTGTATGCTCCATCTTTAACTTCATAATTCCAAGAACGGAAGCAAGGACCTGTCATAGCGCCAGCATGAACTTCAAATCTATCAGTAATGTTCAAACCATAAGTTGCGCGAGCCATAACTGCAAAGTTTGAATAAACTTGCTCATATTTGTAACCTACACCTTTATATACGTCAACATCTCTATTGAAACTTACATATCCACCAATAGTGAAATGGCCTTTCCACCATGAATTAACGAGAACATAGTCAGCCGACACATTAGCACCAATACCTGGAACGAAACCAGCATGTGCATTCAAATTGAAATCACCTTCGTGATTAGGAGCCTCAATTGCAGAAGCGTTTTGTGCGCCGAAGCACAACATTGCAGCCACGGCTGCTACCAGTAAACCTTTTACTTTCATAATTTTAATTTTAATTAAACAACTAAATTACTTTAAATCAGAACAATCAGTAAAAGAACAGCCGATTGTTTCGATTGCGAAAATACAAATTATTTAAAACGATGTAAAATTGAGAAATTCCGATTAAAGTTTCATAATCAAACAACACGGCCTTCAAACCTTTTCAACATTAAACATCTCAATATTTAATAGTCGCAACCAATTATCTTTTTTATTAACTTCGAGCGCTTTTTTGGCGGCCTAAAAACCGCAAAAAGTTCAATTACAATTTTTTAGAAACATCGGCTGCAAAAGCCGCTAAATTACAAACAGATGAAAGTTGACGTATTGTTAGGACTTCAATGGGGCGACGAGGGAAAAGGAAAGGTTGTTGACGTGCTCACCCCCAAATACGATGTGGTAACTCGTTTCCAGGGCGGACCCAATGCAGGGCACACGCTCGAATTCAATGGTGAAAAATATGTTCTGCGCTCGGTTCCGTCGGGAATTTTCCAGGGCGACAAGGTGAACATCATAGGCAACGGAGTAGTGCTCGACCCTGCGTTGTTCAAGGCTGAAGCCGAGGCACTTGCGCAGTCGGGACACGACCTTACCAAACGCCTTTACATATCGAAAAAGGCGCACCTGATTCTGCCAACCCACCGTCTGCTCGACGCCGCATACGAGGCCGCCAAGGGCAAGAACAAAGTGGGAACAACAGGCAAGGGCATTGGTCCAACCTACACCGATAAGATTAGCCGCACGGGTGTTCGTGTGGGTGATATCCTGCTGAATTTCAAAGAGAAATATGCTGCAGCAGTGGCACGCCACGAGCAGATTCTCAAATCGCTCAACTTCGAGTACGACCTTAAGGCTCTCGAGGCCGATTGGTTTGCAGGCATCGAGTATCTAAAGAAGTTCACTTTCGTCGATAGCGAGCACGTTATCAATAAGTTGCTTGCAAGCGGCAAGTCGGTTTTGGCCGAGGGTGCACAGGGCACAATGCTCGACATCGATTTCGGCTCATATCCGTTCGTAACATCTTCAAACACAATATGCGCAGGCGCCTGCACAGGTTTGGGCATCGGTCCGAACAAGATTGGCGAGGTCTTCGGAATCTTCAAGGCTTACTGCACACGCGTGGGTGCGGGTCCGTTCCCAACCGAGTTGTTCGACAATGTTGGCGAGACCATCTGCCAGCTCGGTCACGAGTACGGCGCCGTTACGGGCCGCAAACGCCGCTGCGGTTGGCTCGACCTTGTTGCGCTTCGCTATAGCATTATGATTAACGGAGTTACGCAACTCATTATGATGAAGAGCGATGTGCTCGACGATTTCGACACAATCAAAGTCTGCACGGCTTATAACATTGACGGCCAGACAACTACCGATTTCCCGTTCGATATCGACAGCGTGAAAATCGACCCCGTTTACAAGGAGTTCAAAGGTTGGAAATCCGATTTGACCAAGATAACCAGCGAGAGCCAGTTCCCGCGTGAGTTTGCCGATTACATCAAATTCATCGAGAAGGAAACAGGCGTTCCTGTAAAAATCGTATCAGTCGGCCCTGACCGCACCGCAACAATTGTAAGGTAAGTAATGTGTAAGGTGGTAGGCTCTGTAGAGATGCGCCTCGGCACGTTTCTACCAACACCTAACACCCAACACCCAATAACAAGATAAAATGAAGACAGTCATCGAGCCGTCGGTTATCGACGGGATAATGAAAGATTTGGAAATCAACGATATAAAAACCGCTTCTATCCGTCAGGTTGGAGCAATAGTAAGGAATGCCGAAAAACAGACAGGTACGGAGTTCATCCATTTTGAAATGGGTGTGCCTGGACTGCCGCCGTCGGCTGTGGGTGTTGAGGCCGAATGCGAGGCTCTGCGCCGTGGCGTGGCATCGAAATACCCGATTATCGACGGTATTCCCGAGGTAAAAGAACAGGCATCGCGCTTCATCAAAGCCTTTGTCAACACCGATATCAATCCCGAAGGATGCATCCCGACGGTAGGCTCAATGCAGGCTTCGTTCGCTTCGTTAATGCTCTGCTCGCAACTCGACCCGAAGAAAGACACCGTTCTTTATATCGACCCAGGGTTCCCTGTTCAGAAAATGCAGGCAGGCGTTATCGGCGTCAAAGTTGCGTCGTTCGACATTGCCGATTTCCGTGGCGACAAGCTCGAAGCCAAAATCGAAAGTTATTTCAAACAGGGCAACATTTGCGCGGTGCTCTATTCGAGCCCGAACAACCCGTCGTGGATGTGCCTTAACGCGCAGGAGTTGGAGACCATCGGTCGCTTGGCAACCAAGTACGATGTTGTTGTGATTGAGGACCTTGCGTATATGACAATGGATTTCCGCACCGACTACGGGCAGCCTTTCCAACCGCCCTATGTGGCCAGCGTGTCGCACTATACCGACAACTACGTGATGCTGATGAGCGCGTCGAAGATATTCAGTTACGCTGGTCAGCGCATTGCAATGGCCTGCATTTCGGATAAACTCTATCAACGTCATTATCAAACGCTTAAAGACCGATACAACATTCCGCGTTTCGGCGCAGCCTTTGGCTATGTGTTCCTTTACACTTTCTCGTCGGGCGTGTCGCACTCGGCACAGTACGCTATGGCGGCAATGCTGAAAGCCGCTTGCGACGGCACTTACAAATTTGTGTCCGACATCAAGGAGTATGGCGACAGAGCGCACAAAATCAAAGAGATAATGGAGCGTCACGGCTTCAATGTTGTTTATGACAAAGACAACGACGTTGACGTGAGCGACGGATTCTTCTTCACCATCGGCTACAAGAATATGCCAGGCGCCGAATTGCTGAAAGAACTTCTGTATTACGGTGTTAGCGGTATCGACCTTTCGACAACAGGTAGCACCCGCAACGGCATCCGTGCTTGCTCGTCGAACATTCTGCCGCACCACTACGCATTGCTTGACGAGAGAATGAAACTGTTCGCAGAGAATCATTGATTGTTTAGGAATTAGGATTCTTCTATTTTACACTAAAGAACTTACAACTTATAACTACAATAACTTACAACTCAATAAAATGGACGGATTTTATTATCAACCTGAAATAGAGAAAATGCCCCGTAAGGAACTCGAGGCATTACAGCTAGAGCGATTGAAATGGTCTGTTAAACAGGCGCTTAAATCGCCTTTCTATTCAAAATTGTATGGCAAGCTCGGTATCACAGCCGACACCATTCAAACGCTTGCCGATTTGCGTAAGCTGCCATTCACCGTTAAACAGGATATGCGCGACAACTATCCGTTTGGTTTTCTGGCAGTTGACAAAAAAGAACTTATCCGCTTGCACGCATCGAGCGGCACCACTGGCAACCCAACAGTCATCTGCCACACAAAGCACGACATCGACACTTGGGCAAACCGCGTGGCACGCTGCTTCTATATGGTCGGCTTACGCGATACCGACGTGATTCAGAACTCGTCGGGCTACGGAATGTTCACTGGCGGACTTGGAATGCAGGCAGGCATTGAATGGCTTGGCGCACTGGCTATTCCTGCTGCTGCAGGCAACAGCAAACGTCAGATTAAGTGCATTATGGACTACGGCACTACCGCCATCCACGCCATCCCGAGTTACGCTCTGCGTCTCGCCGACGTGTTTGAGGAGGAAGGCATCGACCCGCGCAAAGACACCCATCTGCATACGTTCCTTATTGGTGCTGAACCACATACCGAGGAGACTCGCCGCAAAATCGAGGAGCGTTTTGGTGTGAAGGCTTATAACTGCTTTGGTATGACCGAAATGAGCGGTCCTGGCGTGGCTTTCGAGTGCAAGGAACAGAACGGAATGCACATTTGGGAGGATTCGTACATTGTCGAAATAGTTGACCCAGAGACACTTGAGCCAGTTCCCGACGGCGAAGTCGGCGAGTTGGTGCTCACCACTCTCGACCGCGAGGGAATGCCGCTTCTGCGCTACCGCACTCGTGACCTTACCCGTATCCTGACCGAGCCGTGCCCCTGCGGCCGCACACACCGCCGCTTAGACCGTATGAAAGGCCGTAGCGACGATATGTTCATCGTCAAGGGCGTGAACATATTCCCAATGCAGATTGAGAAGATTCTTATGCAATTCCCCGAACTCGGCACCAACTATCTGATTACCATCCAACCTGTTGACAACAACGACGAACTGATTGTTGAAGTTGAGCTTGGCGATTTGAAGACCGACGATTTCAGCAAACTGCAGAGCCTGGCAAAGGAAATCACTCACAAGCTGAAAGACGAGATTTTGGTTACGCCGAAGGTGAAACTTGTTGAGCGTGGCTCGCTTCCGCAATCGGAGGGCAAAGCTGTGCGTGTTAAAGATTTACGTAAACTTGTTTAAAACATATTGCTATGACAATCAGCCAAATATCAGTATTTGTGGAGAATAAGTTCGGACGTTTGAACGAGATTCTCTCATTCTTGAGCAAAGAGAACATCCGCATTATTGCGGCAACTGTGGCCGACACAACAGAGTACGGCATTCTGCGCCTGATTACGACCAACCAGCACAAGGCATTCCAACTGCTGAAGGCACAAGGCGTTTCCGCCAACTTGAGCGACGTTTTGGCCATCAAAACCGACGCTTCGGCAGGAAAATTCTCTGAAACAATTGAGTATTTCACCAAAGCCGGCATCAGCATTGAGTATATGTACTGCTTTGCTGACAACACCAGCGGTGTGGTGGTTATCCGCCCCAACAATATGGAGGCCGCTCACGAAGTTATCCGCCGCAATTCACTAAATTGCCTGACGGAGAGCGAACTGAATGCATTATAACCTAAAACCTGAACAAAATGTTTGGAATATCTGACCCCGGGATTTGGATTGTCTATCTGCTATCAATTCTATGCGTGATAGGCTCAATTATTTTCGGCATTAAATACTGGAACAAAGAGGACGAAGCCGATAAAGCTGAAAACGTATAAAACTAATAGCGATGGAGAATTTTTCAATGTATATGATTGTGATGGTCTACTTTTTGGCCATCGCGTTTTTAGGATTTTTGGGATATAAAAAGACTAAGAACTCAAAAGACTTTTTGATTGGCGGCGGCGAGATGAACCCGATTGTGATGTCGCTCTCGTACGGCGCAACGTTCATATCCGCTTCAGCCATAGTTGGTTTCGGCGGTGTGGCTGCCACATTTGGTATGGGCATCCAGTGGCTGATGTTCCTGAATATGTTTGTGGGCGTGGTCATCGCGTTCATCATCTTCGGACGGCCGACACGGCGCATTGGTGCCAAACTGCACGCCACATCATTTGCTCACTTCCTTGGCGCTTACTACAACTCAAAGAGAATCAGAGTGTTTGCGGCAACAGTCATCTTCCTTTGTATGCCGCTCTACGCCGCAGCCGTTCTTCGTGGCGGTGTGTTCTGTATGCAGGAAGTTTTCGGCATCAGTTTCGACCTTTCGCTGCTGATTTTCACCGTGATAGTTGCATCGTATGTGATGGCGGGCGGTATGAAGGGTGTTATGTACACCGATGCCCTGCAGGCTGTGATAATGTTCCTCTGTATGGGCGTTTTGGTCTTCGGCGTTTACAAGGCTCTGGGTATGGGCTTTGGCGAAGCCAACCGTGCTCTTGAAGGAATCGCTGACCAAGTTCCCGACAAACTAGCCGCAGTGGGACACCAAGGCTGGACGGCAATGCCGCGCTTCGGATCGCAACAGTGGTTCACACTCGTCACATCGATGATTATGGGTGTGGGAATCGGCTGTCTGGCTCAACCGCAGTTGGTTGTCCGCTTTATGACCGTGAACAGCACCAAGAAACTGAATCAGGGTGTGGCCATCGGCTGTGTGTTCCTGATTATCACCGTGGGTGTTATCTATCACGTTGGCGCACTCTCGAACCTTTATTTCTTCCAAAACGATGGCAAGATTGCCGCCGCAATGGTTGACGCATCCGACAAAATCATTCCTTATTTTATCGGCCGTGTGATGCCGACCTGGTTTGTGACAATCTTTATGCTCTGCATTTTGTCGGCAAGTATGTCCACTTTGAGCGCGCAGTTCCACACGATGGGCGCAGCCGCTGGCGGCGACATCTACGGCACCTACATCAACTCGGGCCGCCGTCTGAACCGTGAGCACAAAGACCGTATGACCATTATGGTTCGTTTGGCTGTATTGGTTTCGATATTAATTAGTTACGTTATCTGCTTTGTACTTGGCGAGCACAGCGATTCGCCAGTCATTGCCATCAGCACATCGCTCTTTATGGGCATCTGCGCTTCGGCTTTCCTGCCGTCGTATTTCTGCGCACTATACTGGAAACGAGTTACAAAGCAAGGCGCTTTCGCAAGTATGATTGTGGGCGTGGTGGTAACCATTCTGCTACTGCTGTTCATTCACGCCAAAGAAGCCACAGCGCTCGGCGTCTGCAAGGCTCTGTTCGGCACCGATGTGCTCATCACCGACGGTATGATGAAATTCATCGACCCGATTATGTTCGCATTCCCACTTTCGTGTATCACAATTGTGGTTGTTAGTTTGCTGACAGGGAAGAAGAAAAAAAAGAAGATTGCAGAATAAAACAAGCAGTTAATCTGCGATATACATAAGATTCCAGCAATTCCGAAATTCGGGGTTGCTGGATTTTTTTTGCAGAAAGCCATCAAAACAAAAAAGACCGAACTTTTTCAGATTCGGTCTTTTGCCTGAGCCGATAGCCGGACTCGAACCGGCGACCCACGCATTACGAATGCGTTGCTCTACCAACTGAGCCATATCGGCAAACGCGGCGCAAAAGTAATTTTTTGCTTCGAATTACAGCAAGATTATACCGATTTTATTGAAATTTGCCGCAAAACTGACACCAATGTGTAAAACGAAAATTCTATTTGTCTGCTTGGGTAATATCTGCCGCTCGGCCTGCGCCGAAGCCGTTATGAAGCAAGTTGTGGCCCAACGCGGACTTACCGCCGACTTTGAAATTGATTCGGCAGGGCTAATCAGTTATCATTCAGGAGAGAAAGCCGACCCTAGGATGCGCCAGCACGCCGCCAACCGAGGTATAAACATCACCAGCATAGCACGGAAAATCACAACCGCCGATTTCAGCCACTTCGACTATATAATAGGTATGGACGATGACAATATCCGCCGCCTACTCGACATTGCACCCGACGAACAGTCTCAGCTGAAAATCAGCAAGATGTCGGACTATTGCCGCACTTACCACGTCAATTCAGTACCCGACCCCTACTATGGCGGTCCAAAAGATTTTGAGTTGGTTCTCGATTTGCTCGATGATGCCTGCAACGGATTGATTGAGAGTCTATAAAGCGCCTTGTGCCTTTCGACTTACGCCTTTTTCATAAGCGCCTCAGCCAGAACCAAATCCACCGGCCGTGTGATTTTGATGTTCTCGAAGTTCCCTTCAACAAGCGTAACCTCAACGCCCATCTGCTCAACCACCGATGCGTCGTCGGTGAAAAGCGGGCTATAAGGCTGACGGAAAGCCTGATGCAATGTGGCGGCATCGAATACTTGCGGTGTCTGAACCAACCGATAATTGTCGCGGCTGACAGCACGGCTGACACCGTCCGGCTCAATCTGCCGCACCGACTCGTTGACCGGAATTGCCGGAACCACTGCCCTATGTTGCTCAACAGCCTCAAAGCACCGTTGCAATGTTGCCAAAGACACCAGCGGCCGCACACCATCGTGAACCGCCACAACACCCGTCGATGGAATTTTTGCCAAACCACATAGTGTTGAGTGAAAGCGTGTTGCACCGCCAGCAACAATCTGACAGTCGATATTGAACGAGTGCTTTCGGCAAAGGTCGTGCCAGTAGGCGTGCTGCTCAGCCGGCAGCACAAGCACAATATTCATCTGATTGTCAAAGTTGTAGAAAGCCTCAATGGTGTGCATCAGTATTGGTCGGCCGGCCAACGGCAGAAACTGCTTCGGCACATCGGAACCCATTCGGCTACCAGAGCCGCCCGCCACTATAATCACACTTCGGTTCATAACTTGCAGTCGTAGAGTGCGTCAATCATTTTCTGCGATGTGATGCCAATGCCGTCGACTTTGTAACGGGCCTGCGTGTAGAACGGCAGACGTTTCTGCAAGGTGGCATCGATATAATCGACAAGTTCCTCGTAAGTCTTGTCGTGAAGCAACGGCCTGTCTTTGTGCGAGTTCATCAAGTTCCAGACAAGCGCTTTGGGTGTCAATTCGATGTAGAGTGTGGCGCCATTCTGATTAAGCAACTGCATATTGTCGAAAAAACAAGGTGTGCCGCCGCCAGTGGCCACAATGGTATTCTCAAGACCGAAAGTCTGCATCATCGCCTCACGCTCAATTTGGCGGAAGCCGTCTTCGCCCTTTTCAGCGAAAATTTCAGAGATAGTCTTGCCTTGTTCGGCCTCAATCTTTTGGTCAAGGTCGATGAAGTTGTAGTTTATGTCGCGCGCAAGCCGCTTACCGTAAGTGGTTTTGCCTGCGCCCATATATCCAATCAGGTAGATTAACATTTTTGCGGTGTTACTTTATTCGCGCTGCAATGTTATTAAAAATGACGCCAATAAAAAAACGGGGCGGCTGAAATCAGTAAACCCCGTTTTTATGAAGTTTTTACAATCCTACTCCTCCATCACAGCCTCAACACTTGCGCGAGGAGCGTAGTATTTTGGAGTATGGCCGTAGCCAAGCCGCAGAGTTACAGCCGGATAGTTCGATATACCAAGTTCCGACCTCAACTTTTCGGTGAGTTCGGGAATCTCGCAAGCCTGATTGCTGAAATTATACGACAACCCCGAGCCGCAAACCGTAAGCAACACTCGTTCAAGCGTTTTGCCAAGGGCGATGTAATCTTTCTTCGAAGTGCCATTGCTGCATAGTATGCAAAAATGTGATGCTGAAGCATTTACCTTGTCATCGGTTTTGTTTTGCGATTTCGGATTCAAAGCCATTTTCACAATTGTGCGACCCATTGGCTGCGGTGTTGCCGGGAAGCCCAGTACATTGTAGCACAAGCCATTATGCGTCTGCGCGATATGCTTTTTATTGAACCGCATCCACGAAAGAAGTTCGCGTTTAAAAGCCGTATCGCTCATCTGAATGGTGTTGCCCTCCGATATTTGGCGGCAGATAAAATCGGCTTGAGGTGTGCCCGATTCGAAAATCCTGACACAGTCACCATTTCCATTATCAATCGATTTCAGCGCGTCAATCCGCTCCTGCGGGATTTTCTCGCCAGTGAAACTTCCACGATAAGTGTGACGCTCTTTTATATGACCGAAAAGCGTGTCAACCGCGCAATTGTCCGATTTTGTGAAAGTTACCACAATCTTCCCGTCAGTGTAATCGTACTCCGACAGGTAGCCGTAGTTGGTGGCGGCAATCTGCATATTCTCGAGCGCGCAGCCGAGACTGATGAACAACTCCTTGTCCGATGAATCTACAACCTCCAGCCGCTTCGAGAAATCGGGCGAGATAACTATCGTATTTCCAACAATTTGAAACTTCCACGGCTGCGAATTATGCCCAGATGGAGCGCAAATAGCAAACGAAATCAAGATTTTGGCGATTTCAAAAAAAGTGAGATTTTCCATATTAATCGAGTATTTTATCAAGCATAAAATCAATGGTTTCCAACAACTTATCCCAACCCGAATCGCTACTTATGTCGAACGAGTTATAGACCTTGCAATTCTCCGAAAGGACACAAAGATATGGTACTGTGGCCGTTACAAGCGTTGATATGCCGGCTACGCGTTCAAGGCTCTGCCCCGACTGCTGACTCACCGCATTGATGATGCCAAGCGCAATCTGCTCGCGGCGTTCACGGAGTTTTTCGATGGCCGGATTGTTTGTGGTAAGCTCCCAACGGTAGAGTTTTTGCAGCGCAGGCGTTTTCCGTACCATATCAATATATGCGCGAAAAACCGACTTCGAAAACTCCTTCACATTGTCGTGTTGCGGAATCTGAAATTCCGAATTGAGCCAATAGTCATTGTCCTCTATATATTTGGCAAGCAATTGTTCAATTGAACCGAAATACCTGTAAATAAGTACCTTCGACACTCCCGATACGCTTGCCACAGCATTTACGCCCACAGCCTCAAAACCCTCGCTCTCGACAATCTTTCCGACTGCCTCAAGTATGCGCTGCTCCGTCTGACTTCTATTCTTATTCATAGTACAATCATTTATGTTACCTTTCGGTTACAAAAGTATGTTACCAAACGGTAACAAGCAAATATTTTTTGAAGATTTTTCAGCTAGCAACTACAATTATCTATTTTTCAAGACATTACATATAAACAACAACACGTATAACCGAAAAGAAAAACATCTACCTTTATCATTACTAAAACACATAAACAATGAAGAAAATAGCATTATTGGCTTTTGGCCTGTGCGCATGCATGTTTGCATCGGCACAAAAAGTGATTGTGAAAGGCGACCTGAAATGTCTGAGTGGTATCGACGCCGTCAGCTTCAACTTCACCTACAACGACATGACCGTCGGGAAGATGAGCGAGGCTGACTACATCAACAAAAAAACGACGGACTACAACAACAAAGAGGCCGGCCGCGGCGACAAATGGCTGGCAGCTTGGGAAAGCGACAAAAAGAATGTTTACCCAATCCGTTTCTGCGAGCTGTTTTCGAAATACAGCGACATTATCTGCAAAGATGAGGTGCAAGCATATAACATTGTGGTAAATACCGATTTTTTTGAGCCAGGATTCAATGTGGGTGTTATGCGCCAAGACGCGTTTATCAACGTGACAATCAGAATTATAGAGACATCATCGAACAGCGAAGTTGCCACTGTCCAGATTCTGAAAGCGCCTGGTACAACGTTCTGGGGCGATGACTTTTCTGTCGCAAGCCGCGTTGGCGAGGCTTATGCAAAAGCCGGTAAAGTATTTGGCGCAAGAGTTAAAAAAGGCAAATAAAGCTCATAAACAAACTTTTACATAAAAGAAAATCCCCGAATTAGTCGGGGATTTTTTGTTCAATTCTTTTGTTATTCCGTAATCGCTCAGGGCGCTTCTCTCCTATTTTTTTGTTGTAATAAGAATCACGCCGTTGGCGCCTTCAGCACCATAAATAGCCGAAGAACTCGCATCTTTGAGTATCGTAATGTTCTCAACAAGTTGCGGATTAATATCGGTAAAAGTTTCAACCCGTACACCGTCAACAATAATCAACGCGCAACTGTTTGCCGATTGTGAAATAGTGTTAACACCCCGTATCACTACGCAATTATCTGAAATCATCAAACTTGCATCGGTCGCCTTAAGAGCGTCGTTCATATTATTAAAACGGGTGTATTTGTTTTGTAACTCAAGATGTTTCATTGCTGTTGTGCGGTCTTTCTCACTGATATATCCATAACCTATAGCCATATCGATTTCCGCTTTTGTACGCAGCGAGTTCAGGTTCACTTCCACCTTTGAATCGGCTTTGTTCACTTTGACCCGCTTGGTGCCGAAAACTTTGCTCTTGAACAAAAGCACATCTTTGTCGTTGCAGACAATGCTGAAATTACCGAGCGAATCGGTGCGAATCTTCGTCTTGGCCTTCAAAGCCTCAACCTCAACATTTGCAACTTTAAGCGAATCGAAAACGAAAACCGAACCTTGCACAGCGTGCGTTTGTGCAAATGATTCAACTGACAAAAGAACCAATGCAGCAAGAATTAACTTTTTCATTTTATGTAGTTTTTAAAGGTTTAACAAAAGCGTTCGACACATACCAAATAATGTGTCTAAATTACTCATTTTGACGAGAAAACCATATCCAAGGCCGAAAAAAAACTCAAAACGTCCATTTTGCGGCTAAGGTTGGCACTGCATAGAACCCTTTGCTCACAAAATTGTTCGACAATTCGACCTCCGAGCCAACGCTCAAATTCACCTTCTCCATTCGGCTTATCTTATTCAAATTCAGCCAAATTTGCGGCTCCGCCAACAATATATGGGTTGTATTCTGCCAAGGACGCGGCTCATTCCAAAAGTCAATGAATCCCGAAAATGACATCCAATTATCAAGCAAACTTAGATTCCAAACTCCTGTCAGCTGGTAGTTGTGAGTATGGTTGTTGCCATCTCGGTCCTTAGTGTGCGGAATGTTCTTATACATAGCGCTAACCGACCACGTGGCCGAAAAGTCATTATTGTGTCCCGAATAAGTCGCTCCTAATAAATATGCATTATTGAACGAGCCGACAGCGGTGTTCAAACCTCCATTGTACTCAAAATGAGCCGATAACCAATCAAGATTCGAGCTTTTCCAAAAGCACAACTCACGCGAAATCTCCCAATATGCACCCGAAACTCCATCGTTGTAATCCATATCAACAAAGAAGAAGGTGCTACCCCAATCATCAGGGTGGAACATTTCAACTGTTGAAGTGTATGGCGGACGATTGGCGTGGTCGCTGTCCAAATCGGAATACAACAGGCTGCCAAAATCGTAATGAAGTTGCACGTCTTGAGCCGAAACGCCAGCTGATGCAGTGACGATTATCAATGCAAAAAATAGTTTTCTCATCATAAAGCGCTGATTGTCAGATTGAGTAGTTTTTAATATTTCCGTCTGCAAAATTAATGTTTGTCGGACAATCATCAGCATTATTGACGCAAAAACACATTATTTCGACAATATCTGATTTCCCATAAGAATAAAATCAAACAACAGACTAATAATCAACCGATTATCGAATTAAAAAATATTACGTTTTTTGTTTGTCGAATTCAAACTACAATGTACTTTTGCAGCCGCAAGAATATTCAATATTATTGCATAAATATACAAGAGTAAAAGACGAAACATTTGTTGGAAAAAATGGAAAAGTACAACGACAACATTAAAATTTTAGTGGCCGACAAGGAGCACTACGCTTATGTTGACGAGATTTTGGCAACCATTGCGGCTGCCGCAAAAGTACGTGGCACCGGCATTGCAAAACGTAATCCGGGCTATGTGAAACAAAAAATGAGCGAGGGCAAGGCTGTGATAGCTCTCGACGGCGACAAATTCGCCGGATTCAGCTACATTGAGA
Organism: Salinivirgaceae bacterium; assembly: GCA_017557605.1. Lineage (GTDB taxonomy): Bacteria > Bacteroidota > Bacteroidia > Bacteroidales > SZUA-534 > RUG13583. The sequence goes on along the minus strand of JAFYYJ010000077.1, from coordinate 8 downwards.
CGTGGGGC
>JAFYYJ010000076.1 GCA_017557605.1 Salinivirgaceae bacterium | reverse complement strand
GTTATTTAAGCCTTTTGAACGATGAAGATGAGGATAAATATCGCCAAGGTGTTGATTAGCACGGTTCTGGCAGTCGTGCTGTGCGCTTGCGGTAGCCAACCATCGCCGCAAGGCCAACAGCAGCAGAACGCCGAAACATCGGCGCAGACCGAAAAACCAAAACCGAAGACTGAAAAACCAAAGCAGACATCGACTCAAAAGAAAAAGGCCGACAAACCCAAGAAGGTGCGCCTGACCGAAGACAATGTGGTTGAGGAACTTACCAAATACGGCCGCCAAAATCCCGAAAAGCGCGTGCGCATAATCACTTCGATGGGCACAATGGTGGTGGAGCTGTACGACAACACGCCGCTTCACCGCGCCAATTTCATTCATCTCGTCAAGGAGCACTACTACGACGGCACTGAGTTCTATCGCGTCATCAATAATTTTATGATTCAGGGCGGTGACACCGACGGTTACGAGCGCCGTGCCGTGAAGGAGAAAATCGGGAAATACACGCTGCCGTCGGAGTTTCGCGAGGAGAATATCCACAAGCGCGGCGCCCTGTCGATGGTGCGCGAGTATGAGAACAACCCCGAGAAGCGCTCGTCGCCGTTTGAGTTTTTCATTGTGCAGGGCACGGTTTACACCGATGGTGAGCTGAACGGCACCGAGTTCAACTACGATGTAAAAATCAGCCCCGAGCACCGTGCCGTTTACAAGTCGATTGGCGGTTGCGCCTATCTCGACGGGCAGCACACGGTTTTCGGCGAAGTGGTTGAGGGCCTTGAAGTTATTGATAAGATTGCCGCCGTAAAAACCGACAATGGTGACTGGCCGATTAAGCCGGTGACGATTAAGATGGAGATTGTGAAATAGATGTTTAACGGGTTGAAATTAATTGTGTATTTTTACAAATAAAAACCAAGCTATTATGAAAAGACTAATTACATTTTTTGTAGCCATAGCGTTTGCAGGGCAGGCGTTGGCTTATGATTTTAAAAGTGGTGATTTGTATTACGACATCACTAGCGATACCACGGTGGAGGTTGCATACGAAATATATGCGGATAAGAACAATTATTCAGGTTTGACTAACGCCGTTATTCCCGAAACTGTAACCAACAATGGTGTTACTTATGCGGTTTCGGGCATTGGTTATTGCGCATTTGATTATTGTAGTGGATTAACATCAGTAACAATTCCAAACTCTGTAAAAAGCATTGAAGGATTTGCATTTGCAGGTTGTTTCGGTCTGACTTCGTTAACAATTCCAAATTCTGTTAATACTATTGGTGATGGAGCATTTTGTGATTGCAACAGACTAACTTCGGTAAATATTCCAAATTCTGTTCAAACCATAGGAAAACAGGCTTTTAAAGACTGCATCAAGTTGACAAAGGCCGAATTTTCCAGTATAGAAAGTCTGTGCAATATTAAATTCACCGACGACAATTCCAATCCATTAAACCTCGCCGGACACCTTTATATAAACGGAGTAGAAGTTACAGAAGTAATTATCCCTGATGGTGTTACAAGCATTAACGACAGTACGTTCATTAATTGCATCAGTCTGACATCAGTCACCATCCCCAATTCTGTCACAAGCATTGGCGTTGATGCGTTCAATGGTTGTATCCGCCTGAAAACAGTCAACATAATAGGTGATTCGATTACAAGCATTGGCGACTATGCGTTCGCTGGATGCAGTTCCATGACAACAATCACCATCCCTAGTTCGGTTACAAGCATTGGCGAATGGGCGTTCTCTGGTTGCTGGGGCTTGACAGAAATAGTTGTGAAAAGTGCCAACACAAACTATGCATCCGAAAACGGTGTCCTGTTTAATAAAGACAAGACAACTATTATATGCTATCCTGCAAGTAAAACAGGAGCAACATACACCATTCCCAATTCGGTTACGAGCATCGGCGAATGTGCGTTCTATCACTGCAGTGGCCTGACGGCAGTCACCATTCCCGAATCGGTTACAAGCATTAGCGCGAGAGCGTTCTATAATTGCATCAGCCTGACAGCAGTCACCATCCCCAGTTCAGTTACAAGCATTGGGGACGGAGCGTTCGCTGACTGCAGTGGCCTGACAACAGTCACCATCCCCAGTTCGGTTACAACCATTGGTTATGGTGCGTTCCAAGGTTGCAGCAGCCTGACAGCAGTCACCATCCCTAGTTCGGTTACAATCATTGGCAACGGAGCGTTCGCTGGTTGCAGCGGCTTGACAACAGTCACCATCCCCAAATCGGTTACAGACATTGGTGCCTATGCGTTCAAAGATTGCAGCGGCCTTACATCAGTCACCATTCCTAATTCGGTTGAATACATTGACGTCTGTGCGTTCACGGGTTGCAGCGCGACTATATATTGTGAATTTGAAAGCCAGCCTGATGATTGGAATTATGGTTGGAACGATGGAGGAGGTACTGTTGTTTGGGAGTATAAATCAACAGAAAACCAAGGAGGCAATGAACAAGGAGGAGAGAATCCTGGCGGAAACGGGAACAATATAGGCACTGCCGTTGCAGAGAATGCCGCCAACACAGTGAACATCTACGCCTACGGCCGTAACATTGTGGTTGAGAATGCCACGGAGGAAATCATTGTTTATGATGCAATGGGACGCCCTGTGTGTAGAGACGCGGCGCGCCACGTCTCTACGATAACCGTAAATGGCACAGGCATTTATATTGTCAAGGTTGGAGACATTGCCAAACGAGTGGTAATCAATTAAATTCTGCGTTCAGTGTTCAATTAATCAGTTAATCAATTAATCTATAAATAAATATGAATCTTCTTCTGATAAGCAATTCGACAATGGCCGGCGAGCCGTTTCTGGAATATTCGAAAGACGAGATTGTGAAATTCATCGGCAAGTGCCAAAATATAGTTTTCATCCCGTATGCGGCTGTAACGTTCAGTTTCGACGATTTTGAGGCGAAGTTGAACCGC
>JAFYYJ010000008.1 GCA_017557605.1 Salinivirgaceae bacterium | reverse complement strand
CGATTGCCGTAATCAAGCAGGAAGTCTATCTCCATTTGGCTGACTATGAACGTCTTTTTATTTTGCTTTCAAGTTTTTCAACGCGTCGGCATTGTTTCCGATAACCACGGCAACTTTCTCACACTGTTCCATTTGCGCGCAGTCGCCGCAGGTTGATACGCTTTTCTTCATTGCGCATTGGCGTATGGCGCAGAGATTGTCGCAATAGTAGGTTTTAACTCCATTGGTGCGGCAACCCTCGCAGTTGATATGTTCAGGCAGAATGGTAACGTTGTTTAGTTTCGACCACAATTTGGCGGTTTTCTCGCGCAACGCTTGGTCGTTGTTTTTTGTGGCGATGTAAGCATCGCATTTCTCGCAGTCAAGGCCGCAGTAGGCAATCATTGTTTTCATCTTCTCAATCTGATTATTTGTTTTTCATTCTTCGTAGCCCAGTTGTCCAGGCAGGCGAAGTTTTTCCTTGTGGGGAAATGTCGCCTCATACGCATCGAAGGCCTCGGGGTTCTCATCGGCCACAAAATAGCCTTTGGGCGGACAATAGGTGCCCTCGCGGCTGCCCCAATAGCCGGGAATTAGTTCCTGCGCAAGGAAATACGGCACTTCCGATTCTCTCGGCTCGCCGTGATAATGGATTTTCAACTTGCTTGCCAAGTCAAAACCGGCGTGTTTGTAAAAATCGATGTTGCCTTCCATCGAAAGCAGACCGATGCCCAGTTCACGCGCCTTCGCCAGCGAGTGGTTCAAAAGTTTCAGTCCGTATCCTTTTCGCTTATAATCGGGGTGGATGCTGATAGGCCCGAAAGTCCACGACGGAAATATCTCACCGCTGTCAAGAACGATTTCCGCCTTTGAGTACATCACGTGCCCGATGATTTTTCCGTCTTCCTCCATAACAAAATCAAGGTCGGCGACGAAATCGGGATTTGTACGGTATTGGTTTAGTACGAAATGCTCCAGGCATCCGGGGCGATAGACATTCCAAAACGCCTCGCGCGTAAGGTTCTCAACCTCGCGGTAATCTTCAGGACGCTCTAATCTGATATTCATATTTTATTGATTTATATCTTTTTCAATCTTCGACGACAGCACTTTCGCCCATAGCGCTCCTGCAATGTTGTGCCATACGCTGAACACGGCACCGGGCACGGCGGCCAGCGGCATTGTCGCGAAATGCGTCTGCGCAAGCGTACAAGCCAATCCTGAGTTTTGCATCCCAACCTCAACCGACACAGCCGCACTTTTCCGAGTGGTCATCTTGAGTGTTCGCGCAAGCAGCCAGCCAAGCGCAAAACCGCAAACATTGTGCAGGGCAACGGCAAAAATGATTGTCAGCCCCACGCTCATCAGTTGTGCGGAATTTGCAGCCACCACCGAGCCTACTATCAAGACAATTACTATCGACGAAACGGCAGGCAGATAGGCGGTTACGGCCTTTGTAAACTCGGCGAAGAAACGCTTTATGACAAGGCCGATGCTTATCGGCAGAATAATCACTTTGACAATCGACCAGAACATACTCAGCACATCGACCTCAACGCTCGCGCCAACCAGCAGCCACGTGAGCAGCGGTGTCAGGAACGGTGCTAGAATGGTTGACACGCAAGTCATTCCAACCGACAGGGCCAAATCGCCTTTTGCAAGATAGGTGATGACGTTCGAAGCCGTGCCGCCCGGGCAGCAGCCCACAAGCACCAACCCCACGGCAAGTTCATCGGGCAAACCAAAAATCCGCGCAAGCGCAAGGGCAAGCAGCGGCATAATGCCGAACTGCGCCAGACAGCCAATGCCTACATCTTTCGGGCGGCTGAACACAATTTTGAAGTCGGTGGGGTTAAGCGACAGACCCATTCCGAACATCACCACGCCCAAAAGGTAGTTTATCGAACTTGTTTTCACCCAGCTGAACGAAGCCGGGACAAACAGTGCCACGACGGCAGCCGCTAAAACCAGGGCGGCCATATATTTTGCTATGAATGTGCTTATTTTCAGTAGCATAAGGCTATTGTTTCAGATTGTTTCTCCATTGCTGTGCGCGGACAGCGATATTGCGCTGCAGACACTCGCTGTAGAGCCACGGCTCGCAGCTGTGAATGTCGCCAACGTTGATAAAATCGCGGTAAGCCGGATATTCCGCACCGCTGTAACCCTCAACCACCAGCACGTGATATTCGGGTGAAAGTGTGACGGTGATTGTGTCGTGAAGCGTGGCGGGCGTGGCATCGGTGCGCCAGTTGACGGGGTTGATGGCGATGCAGGATGCCGAAATCACCGGATTGGCATATTTCACATCCTTCACCGTGTTGTAGCAGATGGTAACTCCCGTGTCGCTCTCGCCTTGTGCGGGACGGATGTGGTGGCAAGCGGCAGTGTCGGCCGGCGTAACCTTGTAGCCCAGGACGTAGGCGGCAGCCAATTGGCAGTATGTCTCATCGCTGATGTGCTTGAGCAGTTCAACCACGGCCAATCCGCCCTGACTGAATCCTGCAATTATCAGCGGTCGTTGCTTGTCGCGATGTTGCTGAAAATGGTCGAAAGCCGTGCAGACATCGGCCATGGCAAGGCGCGTGCGGCGAGTTATGGTGTCGTCGTTTTGCGTGAGAAAAGCATCGATGGTGGCATGACGGTAGAATGGCGCGTAGAAACGGTTGCCAGGCGACATATAGGCTGCCGCACGGTTGATTTCAATGGCCATTCGGTTGCGGTGTTCGGGATTCCACACGTCGGCATAATGGCAGGTGCGGCCGAGACTATCGGTCCAGTCCTCCTCCCACGTCGAGACCACATAGAAAACGTCGGCTCCGGTGTTGTTGGGGTCGGCATCGGCGGTAATCCACATCGCGGAATCGGCATAATCGGGCGCTTGCGGTGCAATGCCAACAACTGCAACTGGCTCGCAAGAACGGCTTGTGCCATTGGTGCACGACACCGCCAATGCTGCACATATCGCGAAAGCGGCACAATGAATTAACTTGATTTTCAGATAGTTCTTATTCATTCCAATTGCTTGACGGGGAAATTAAAATATGTGTCGGGGAACGGCTCGTTGTTCAGAGTGAAGTGCCACCATTCGCTGTCGAGCGGTCGGAAACCGTGGCGCAGCATTGCTTTTCGCAGAATCATACGGTTTTGGAACTGCTCTTCGGTAATGGCGCGGCCCGTCGGGCCTTTGCTGTTGTCGCCGGTAAAAGTGCCGGTGTCGGGGTTGCCGCAAAAATCGGGATGGCTCTCCGTGCCAAACCAGTCGAACGTGCCGCCCATATCGAGTTCTTTTTCGGTTGTCATATCGAAAAGCGTCAAATCGACGGTTGAGCCGCGCGTATGTCCACTTTTGGCCATAATGTAATCCTGCTCAAAAAGAAGTGATTTATCGACATCGGGGTAGAAATAGGTGCGCATCAGCGTGTCGGCAATGTCGGCGGCCCAGCGAACGAAGTGGTCCACAGCCACTTGCGGGCGGTAGGCATCGTAGATTTTCAGCCGGTAACCTTGCCGCATCACATCGTCGCTAACGGCGCGAAGGCTGTCGGCGGCACGTTTTGTGAGCAAAGCCGTTGGTTGCAGGTAGCCGTCGATTCGGGTGCCAACAAAGTTGTAAGTGCCATAATATCGAATCTCCAAAATGGCATCGGGAACGGCGTCGGTGAGTGTTACAAACTGACTCGAATCTTTCTCCGTAATATCGGTCTGTTGTTGGCACGCAGCCAGTGCGCAGCACGCAGCAATAATAAATGATACGCTCTTTTTCATTGTTCTATTTTTTAGCCGATATCCGCAAATATATACTTTTGTGAAAGTATCTGTAAAAAATAGTTTGAGCTTGCGCGGTGAATCGTTTATTTAGAGCATTGGTAATAATCGTCCTGGTTGTTTGCGGTTTCGGCTGCGAGCGCTGTGCGCAGGACTCCGCACCTAAAACCTTACGTGTGGGTACAACGGGCGACTATCGTCCTCTCAGTTATCGTGAGCCTGGAACAGGCGAATATTGGGGTTTTGACCTTGATGTGGCCGCAGAGATTGCAAAAGCCATGAACGCCACAATCTTCTATGTGCCAACCTCTTGGCCAACACTCTCTGCCGATGTGCAGAATCCCGAGCTTTTCGATTTTGCCATTGGCGGAATCACAATAACCGACACTCGACGTGAAACAATGGATATGTCGGAAGGATACCTTGCTAACGGCAAAACCATACTTTGCCGCAAGGATGATGTTGGAAAATACACCTGTCAGGAAGACCTTAATCAACCCGAAGTTCGAGTAATGGTTAATCCTGGCGGATTGAACGAGAAGTTCGCCCGTGAAAATCTTCCAAGCTGTACGCTAATAGTTTACGAGCGAAACGAAGAGATTCCCGACCAAGTGGCTCAAGGAAATGCCGATGTTATGATTACGGAAATCACCGAAGCGCCCTGGTACGTCCAAAACGACAGCCGTTTGGCTGCACCGCTGTTGGATACGCCTTTCACTCACGGCGAGATTGGCGTTCTGATGCGCAAAGGCCAAACAGACCTTCTGAATATTGTGAACACCACTATCCGCGCTATGAAATCCGACGGCTCACTCAAAGTCCTGCACGATAAATACGGACTTGTGTACGCTTATTGATATTTCTTTTCAGGAAAAATCATCTTTTTCAACAACAATGGAACTTCCCGAAGAGCAATCGCCGTTCAGCCATTGCCATTGCTCGTGCAGTTCGATTTTTCCATTGCTGTTTATTTGCGGAACGCTGTGGCACTTCCCGACGCGGATTTCGCCGTTGACATTCAAATGCTGATAATAGAAATCCAGTTCGCCGTTCTTGCTCACCGTCCCAACCATTGAGCCGATTTTTATATCACCACCTGTGTAATCGGCCTGAAAATCTGTTCCCGATTGATGATAACGGAATGTTGTGCTGCCATCAACCTCGCCGTTTTCTGAATTCACCAACGGAACAAAAATCCTTCCGTCGTAATCAATCTTTGTCCGATTGTCCGACAGCCCTTTCTCCATTATCTCATACGCCAGAACCACCCCATTATCAACAATATGACGGCAGTGCTCGATTGTTGCGTATCCGCGTTTCTGATACATACGGCAGGCCGGCAGTGATGCATCAAGATTCACTTTCGAATGATGTTTTTTTATCTCATTTTCAAGATAATTCATTATGAAGGTCCCGTATCCTTTGCCCTGACAATCGCTTTTGACATACAGCCGCGTAATGTGATTGTCGCGGTAGCAGCCCGTGCCCACGCACTTGTCGTTGTCAATCAGGATTCCCACTAAACCGTCGTCGATATCCTTCGAAATGTTCTCAAGGCTGTGCAGTTTGCTAAAGAAATCCACCACTTCGGTGGGATAGTATTTCGGATAAACATTGGCAATAGAATCCTGAACTATCGCAAACACGGTTTCAGAATCCTTCGATGTCGCCTTAATGTATTTCATAATAAGAAAACGTGTGCTGATTATAAATAATTTAAATGATTGTGATTATGTCTGTCTGTTAGAAAATGACTATGCAGATGGCTGTGGCTGACGGTGTGTTGGTGAGTGGTGCCGTCGTGGGTGTGGACAAAAGTGTGTTGGTGCGGGTGATTGTGGCTTTGTGCGAGAGTGTCGGCAACCACAAGAGCCGAACCAGCAACCATTATCAGCAAGGCAATCAGAAATATAGCGCCAAGCGATTCGTGCAGAAAGACGAATGAGAGCAACGCCCCAACAAACGGCGCCACGGCATAGTAGGCGCTTGTTTTTGCTGCGCCCAATGTGCTTTGCGCCCTGACATACAGAAAAATACTCATTCCGTAGGCCACAAATCCGAGTAACATTGCCACAGCAACAAGTCTGATTTCGGGCAGATTCTCACCTTTCGCAAACGCAATGACAAGCGCGCCGAGTCCCGAAAAAAAGCCTTTTAAAACGACAATCTGATAGGTGCTTTTCGTTGATATTTTTCGCGTGCAGTTGTTCTCAAAGCCCCAGCAGACGGTGGCGGCCAATACAAACAGCGAGCCGTAAGAGAACGTTAGGCTGTCAGCGCCCTCAAACCCAAGCAGCAGGCTCGCAGCGGTTATCAGCCCGATTGCCGTCCACAACCTTTTCGTAACCACTTCTTTAAATACAAACAGCGCAATAATGGTTGTCGCCACAATTTCGAAATTGCTTAACAATGAAGCATTTGACGAAGAGCCATAACTGATTCCGAACATTAGCAAAATGGGTGCGGCAATGTCGAGCACAATCATTCCAACAACGTAAGGAATGTCGTTGCGAGTGAGTTTCTCCGACGATTTGCGGTCGCCACTTCTGACTATCGACAACACGCCAACTCCAATACCAGCACCAAGATAGAGAAGTGCCGCCATTGTAACCTCGCCAACCGAGCCGAGCAGCAGTTTCGACACAGGAATGCTGACAGCGTAGAAAACGGCGGCCAGCAATGCCAGAATAATGGCTTTTATTTTGCCTTGTTCTGTCACAATATCAGTAATTTATCAGTTATTTCCGCTCAAGGCAGACAAGTTGCGCGTAGGCGTCGGAACGGTCGAACAGTTTTGTGAAGCCGAAGGGTGCGAAATTTGCCGAAATCTCGTCGGCAGTGTAGATTCGGCCATTGATTTTGTGAATGTCGAGAGCCGCGTTCACCACCTTGCGCAACGGCAACGGCAACTTTGGGTCGGCAATGTAGAGCCGTCCGCCGCTTTTCAGTAGCCGCGCCGCCTCACGCGAAAAACCGTCCTTATCGGGGAAATGGTGGTAGGCCATACACGCCACCACAACGTCGAACTGCGCGTCGGCAAAAGGTGTTTGGTCGCACGAGCAAAGACGAATGTCCATTTCGGGGCACTTTGTTTTGGCTTGTTCAAGCATTTTTTCCTCAACGTCGATGCCGAACCCGTTGATTGGGCATTTGTCGGCCAGACGGCGAAGAATGGTGCCCGTTCCGCAACCTGCGTCAAGCACGTTCATACCTTCGGTCAGTTCGACATTAGTAGTTACAAGGTCGTAAAATTTTTTCGATGATTTGCCTTCGAAGCCTTCGTCGTACTTGTCGGCACGCTTATCGAACTTAAAATCTTCTTTGTTTGCCATAATAGTCTGCGTATTGTTTTAATTCTTCTTCAGATATTCGATGAAGAAGTCAACCGCAAGTTCCAGCGGCTTCAAATCGTTTTTAATCACGTCTTCAATAAAATCGATGTTAATGTCGAAATAGCCGTGCGCAATGAAATCACGCTGCTCTGAAAATGTCGATTCCATTGTTTTCAATTTGTTTGCGGAAAAATGGGTTGATATTGTCGTGGTCGCAAATCAAATCGACCTTGCAGCCAAGCAGTTCCTCGAGAAATTGAGCGGCAGCGATGGCGTTGTAGAGCACGGGCGGCATTTTCACAAACAAGTCAACGTCGCTTTGGCTCGTATGTTGGTTTTTGGCCACGCTGCCAAACAAGCGCATAAAGGTAATCCCGAACTCGTTTTTCAACCGTTCGGAATTGGCTTCAAGCAACGATATGTATTCGCTTTGAGTCTTCATACTCTTGTTTTTACGAGTGTTGTGCCGCACAGTTTCATTAATACAAAAATAGACAAATACTTTATGAAATCAAAAAAGCGGAGCCCTGACATATTACAGGCTTCTTTTGTATCATTGCAAATGATTTAAAAACCGACGGAAATGCTATTCTACACATTCGGAGATAAAGACAAGCCGACATTGCTGTTGTTGCCGGGGCTTGGAGTTTCGCATGAGATATTTTTGCCGTTAATAGAGTTGCTCAAAGCTGATTTCAGCATTGTAGTTGCTGGAATTGACGGTTTTCTAATGGGCACGTCGTCGGAGTTCACCTCGGTTGACGACCAGGCGGTGCAGACAATCAATTATGTGCAGGAGAATCTTGACGGAAAGATTGATATGGCGTACGGATTGTCACTTGGTGGCAAGATTCTGTCACGGATAATGGAGCGCAACCAGATAAGCATCAGCCATGCCGTTATGGATGCCGCACCGCTTTTGTCACTGCCTCGCTGGTGTGTCGGTCCGCTGCGTTACTACCAGAGTTTCAATGTATGGACATGTTACCATTGGACAGGATTCTGGCGTTTTGTTTTCCACTCACACTATTTCGATGTGTTGCTTGATGAGTGCAAAAAAGTATGGCCATACGGCAAGGGGAAAGCCGTGCGGCAAGGATATAAATCGGTATATACCAACACTTTGGAGAGTATAAACGGTTCCGATATTTATTACTGGTATGGAACCAAGGAAGCCTTTGTGGCACGTCCACAAGCCAAACACCTTGCATCGCTTTTTCCCGATGTCCATATCGAGATTTTTCCTAAGATGAATCATGCCCAACTTTTGGTCGATTGCCCCGAGGAGGTGGCTAAAAGAATTAAATCAATCTATTATGAAGTAGCATGAATGACGGAAAACGATTATCGCCCAAAGAGTTGGCCCTTTTAGACCAAATGCAGCGGCTGCATTATTCACAAGGGCTTATTGTGACATCGATGTCGATTATGCGGCAGTCGCGTGAGGTGCAGGACGAGATGTTGCTTTTTATGTACGAGAAAAATCCGGGCGAGAAGAAGTTTGTGGAACATTTGGCAGCCGTTTGTGCCGCTAAATTGTCGAATGGTGGAAAATGAAAAGCGCAAACAATCAATATTTCATACATTTGCCCGTTTTTTTGAATGAAATCGATTTTATTCTGATGACTAAAAAACTGATATTGTTTTTGTTCGCATTTGCCATGTCGTATCTGGCTGATGCTCAAAGCAGTGTTTCGCGCCGGACATATATGATAAACGGCCAGCGGATGTCGGCCGAGACGCAGATTGATGCTGAAGAATTCTTCCCGGTGCTTATGGACAGCATCATTATCGACCAGATAAACTATGTGCTTGCCGAGCGCGACTGTGAGCCGCTGCAGTACCGGCGGTTGTTGTTCACGGTGGCCAACGAGCAGTCGGAGTACATGGCGCTTATGGCCGACACCGACCCCAATGCCAAGCTGAAAGAACCTGTAGCTGAGCGTATGCGCAACTATGGCGGCTCGAACAATGCGGCCGAGCTGACAACTAAAATCAATGTCGTTAAAAACAAGCAGGCGCTCACATACTATAAAATGGCCGAGGAGCTGGTTTTCCGCTGGATGTCGAACAGTAAGACGGCTTCGCTTCTCGAAAGCACTAACTATCAGTATATTGGCGCGTCGTCACATATCGATGCCGAGGGCAAGAAGGTGTATGTGTCGGTGGTTTTGGGCAACTTCCGCTCGTTTAACGAAGGGATGCGCAACCGCGACCAGCTGAAGGTGCCTTACACACTGAAAAACAACGGTTTGAACGAGTATGACCCCGATGTCTGCAAGCGCATAAACCGAATGACCAATCTTTTCGAGTTCCGCGACGCGCTTAAAGTGGAAGACCGTCAGGTGTTTATCGAGCTGAACAACGCCAAGCCGCTGCAGAAACTTTTGCGCAACAAAACCGACGCACTGGCTCTCGACATTCTGCAAAAAGAGCAGTACGCATGCGGCCTTGAGGGCAATATTCTCGACTATAACCGCATAAACCACGGCGTCATGACCAAGCCGTGCAAGATGAAGAAAGTCTTTAAGAAGAATCTGGCCGATGTATCGAAAAACTCGCACGCATTCAAGGCTAAAATAGCCGATTTACCCGATAATATCGAACTGAAAAACAGTGAGATAAATCTGATGATTATTCAAGACGGCTCGGTTTGCGCAAGCGTGCCAAAGTCGTTTATCCACCCGATAAAAGGAACGTACAAAAATGTCGTCAAAATACTTGCTGACACGGTCATGATTAACTCACGGTTCGGCTATCATCCGATTCCCGACAGTGCCGACCTAACGTTTGTCATTCCATTCAAGGGCAATAAGGCCGATTATAATGTTGAGGACATTGAACCGTTTCTGGAGGCGCTTGAGCAACCTGATTTCACCATTCTGAACATGGACATAACCGCCTACTCGTCAATCGAGGGTAGCGACTCGGTGAACCGTAGCCTGCAGCGCCGCCGCGCCGAGAGCATCGTTAAGGCTTTGGAGAGCCGCCAGGCCGATTCGATAACCAAGACCATAGTAACCGATTATAACTGGGATGATTTTGTAATCGACATTCAATCAACAAAATACCGCAAATTCGCCAATATGAGCATCGAGCGGGTTCAGGACAGCATAAAGAAGAACGATTTGGCTCGTGAGCTTGAGCCGATGCTTCAAAACCACCGTTACGCCCGCATCAACATGCGCATCGTTTACGACATTAAAGGCAAGAATGAAAAACCGTTTGTGGTGCGCAAGTTTCACGAGGCGGCAATTGACTCCGCTGACCGTATCACCGCTCTGTCGATACAGAAATTCATTATGAAGCGTGTGCTTCAGGGGCAATACGACAAGCAAGTTCTTGATGAGATGCAGATTCCCGATTCGCCTGATTTTGCAGGGTTGGCGATGAACGACCTTTGGTTGAGGCACAAACTTGGAATGCTGAAAATGAACGAGGTGCGTGAGAGGATTCGTGCTTTGGCCCTGTTGGCTCCGAACAACGAGTACATCGCCTTCAACGATTTGCTGATGCGCATCGACTATCCCGAAGGTTTGTTCCGCGACATGAGTTCAAGCATTCAGCAAGGCATTGAGCGATTGTATTATACGCCATTGCGCAAGGAAACTGTCGACCGCTTGAACATTCGTCTGCAACTGAAGATAATCGACGAGGTTGATTCTCTGACGCACGTGCGCGCCACCAAAGTGGCTTGTGTTCAGCGTATTAAACAGATTGTCGATATTAAAACAGAGACAATGGAAAACAGCCTAAAACTGGCTGAGCTGTTCCTGTATAACAAAGATTACATGCTGACACTCAAGATTTTGGAGCCTTGGGTTGGAGCCACTAACAATATGCAGTTGTTGCTGACCTACGTGTCGCTTTGCAGCATGTTTGAGAATATGATGCACACCGTGGCATTTGAGACAGCAATGAGCCGGATAAAAGAGATTGAACCTGAGACATATAGGCGCTTGCTCGATAGTGGCGACGGTGAGGGTTTCTCGCTTAAAGTTTTCGAAAACGAAAACATTAAAAAAGAGTATTGCGAATTTTGCAATGAAGGCAATTAGCGCATAAATCTGAATAGGATTTTTTTTACTATTGCAGATGTTAATCGCACAAAAGTGGAACAATATCTCAATTCTTTAAGTCAGCTGCAACTGATTGTATTAGTTGTACTTGCATCTTTGACGTTAATTCAGGCCCTCTATTATCTGATTGTCTTTCTTCAGCCGGTGTGCAACAAGAAACCTCAAGGCGGAAGCCAGCGGCCGCCGGTGTCGGTTATTGTCTGCGCCCGCAACGAGTGTGAGAATCTGAGGCAATTCCTGCCCAAAGTGCTGGAGCAGGATTATCCTGATTTTGAGGTTATTGTGGTTAACGATTGCTCTGAAGATGATACATGGTTGCTAATGGGGGAGTTGGAGCAGCAATACAAGAATCTGCGCCATACAAACATTGAGATAGACCGCAAGTTCGGGCACGGGAAAAAACTGGCGATAACCATAGGTCTGAAATCAGCCAAAAACGAATATGTGGTTATGACCGATGCGGATTGCTATCCTGTTAGCAATCAGTGGCTTGCCAATATAGCTGACACATACACCGACCAAACCGAGTTCGTTTTGGGATATGGCGGCTATGACAGATGCAAAGGCATGTTAAACAAACTGATACGCTACGATACGCTGAGCATCGCCATGCAATATTTGGGATTGGCGCGGTTGCGTCATCCGTATATGGGAGTAGGGCGCAACATATCGTACCGACGCTCAATGTTTTTCGAACGAGGCGGTTTCCAATCGCACTATCATTTGGTGTCGGGTGACGATGATTTGTTTGTGAACGAGAACGCCAACAAGAAAAATACGCGCATTGTTACCGAAAAGACAAGTTTCACTCGTTCAACACCTTGCGCCACTTTCGGGCAGTGGGTTAAGCAAAAACAGCGTCACCTGTCAACATGGACGCACTATCGCGGCGGAACCAAATTGAGCCTGAGTATTGAGCTGTTCACGCGCCTTCTGTTCTATGCAGCGTTGGTGGTTGCCGTTATTCCGTTTGGGTTGTATATTGAGGCAGCGGCCGCATATCTTTTCCGTCTGCTTGTGCAATTGATTGTTTATAAAATAAATATGCGAAGATTCGATGAACGCGGATTTTTGTTTTTAATTCCTATATTTGACATTGTTTTGCCAGTGCTTCATCTGGCTTTCAATATTTTGAATTTAAGAGACTATCGTTGCAAATGAACGAGAATCATGAGTTTTCGAAAAATGCCCAACGTGATTTTCTGTGGGTAGAGCGGGCCAAAAACGGCGACGAGCAGGCTTTTAACGAGATATTGACCTGTTACAAGGACTCCATTTATTATATGGTGCTGAAAATGGTAAAAAGCCGGACTGATGCCGAAGATTTAACAATCGAATCGTTTGGCAAGGCTTTCCGCAACATTGAGCAGTATTCGCCAGAATATGCGTTCAGCACTTGGCTTTTCCGCATCGCATCGAACAACTGCATCGATTTTCTGCGCCGCAAAAAGGTGCGTCAGCTTAATATTGTCAGCACGTCGCCTACCGAAACAGAGGGTACTATTGCCGATGTTTTTGCGAAAGAGGCCACAATGATGCTCAAGTACGATGCGCCCAATCCCGAAGAAAACATAATCCGTGAGCAGAAACACGAGTTGCTTCGCCAAATGGTGGCCAATCTGAAGCCGCAATACCGCGAACTTGTTGAGATGCGCTACTTTGAAGAGCTGTCGTATGAGGAGATTGCGCAAAAACTTGATATTCCGATAGGAACCGTGAAAGCTCAGCTTTTCCGTTCGCGCGAGTTGCTTTATGAAATGCTGAAACGGCGCAATGTCCATATGTAATGAGTACGGAATCAGTAGATTACATATTAAAATATTTTCCAAATGTTAGCGAGCGGCAGAAAAGTCAATTCGCGCAGTTGCCAGCCTTGTATGCCGAGTGGAATGAGAAAATAAATGTCATATCGCGCAAAGATGTTGAGAATCTGTGCGTTAATCATGTCCTGCATTCGCTTGCTATTGCTAGGCTGATTACGTTCACACAGCAAACACGAGTACTCGATGTCGGCACAGGTGGCGGCTTTCCGGGCATCCCGCTTGCCATAATGTTCCCAAATTGCAAGTTCCATTTGGTTGATAGCATTGGCAAGAAAATAACGGTTGTGAAGGCAGTTGTTGAGGCAGTAGGTCTTGAAAATGTTGAGGCCGAGCAGATTAGGGTAGAGCAGATAAAAGACAAGTACGATTTTGTGGTAAGCCGTGCCGTAACCCGTTTTGATGCATTCTACAATATGACACGCAAATGCGTAAGTCCAGGTGGCAACAACACGCTTGCCAATGGAATATTGTATCTGAAAGGTGGCGATTTTGCCGAGGAACTGAAAGCAATCAGCCGTAAATCAGATGTTTATAACATCTCTGATTTCTTCGACGAACCTTTTTTCGAAACAAAGAAAATCATTCATCTGCCGTTTTAGGAGAAAAACGTGTAATTTTGCGGCATTGAATAAATGTCGGGCAATGAAGCGTTTTTTACTATCGGTTTTCTTGTTTTTGTTAGCGTTCGGCATTTCTGCCCAAAATGTTGGTAATGAGTTGGAATCCGACCCCACACAAGCTCGTGTTGATAGTCTGCTCGCGCTCATAAGCCCAAATACTCCCGATAGTCTTAAAGCTAAGTATTACAGTAGCATAGGCGAATTGTCCGATTGCCCGGACACCGTTATAAAATATTCGCAGCTTTCGCTGGATTTGTGTCAGGAATCTGAATTGTGGCTGCATGCAACCAATTACGACTGCATTGGTTGGGCGTACTATCTGAAAGATGAGGCAAGAATGTCGTTGTCGTTCTCATTGAAAGCGCTGGCTGTTTTGCAGAAAATAAATAACAAGCAAAGGATAGCCGAAGAGTGTATCTCTATTGCAAAGTGCTACCACGAGTTGAATATCAGCGACAGCATATTCTATTATTTCAATAAGGCTTTGGACTTATACGTGGCGCTTCAGGATTCCGATTATATGGCATATACCTACCGCTCTATTGGAATGGTTAACAGCGATATGGAATTTTATAAAACAGCTGCGGAATACCTTGAAAACGCTTTAGTAATCGATTCAATGCTCGGTAATCAGCTCGACATGGCCGATGACTATCTCTATTTGGCATTGGCATTTCATAATAATCAACCAAAATCGCTTGAATATCTAAGAAAATCAGTCTTTTTGTTCGATTCAATTCCGACAGACGATTCTTACTATATAAGAGAAAAAAACAGTGCGAATCAGAACATTGCGAGATTGTACCTCAATTTGGCCAACGCAACCGGCGAGAAGGCCTATGCTGACAGTTGCTATTTCTTTCTGCAGAAAACAGGCGTGTTTGAATCCAGTTCCGATGATATGGAGTGGAATATTTACACATGGTTCTGTTATGCCGATTACCTGTCGTTCTGTGGTAAAAATCGTGACGCGTTGAAAGTATTGGAGGACTGCGGTAGACACTTGAGCAAAGGCGGGATGAACAAAGCCTTGCAATCGGACTATCATAAGCGGTTGTCAAATATTCAGAAAGCTATCGGTGACTACAAAAGCGCCTTGGCGAATCTTGAAAAAATGTATGATTACAAAAGTGAATATACAAACGACAGCACACTTAACGTCCTGGCAACGTTTAAGACCGAGCAGGCTGTAAAAATACATGAGGCGGAAAAGCGACAGTTGGAATCAGAGACACGTCGGCTGAAAACCGTCCGCACATCGCTTATTATCGGCTTGACACTTGTGCTTGCGTTGGTTGTCCTTATTTTCAGAATGTTGATAATCAAACGCAAGGCAAATCAAGAACTTCTGTATAAGAATGATGTGCTCGACCAGCAGAATGTCGAAATTCTTGCGCAGCGCGATGAGATTGACGGTGTGAACAAAAAATTGCTTGACAGCATAAACTACGCAAGGCGAATACAGTATGCGGCCATTTCGCTCAAAGCCGAAGTGGACAAGATATTTCCGCAGAATCTGGTGTATTATCGTCCGTGCGATATAGTCAGCGGCGACTTCTACCGCGTGGCGCAATGTGGCAGATACCGTGTGCTTGTAACCGCCGACTGCACTGGTCATGGCATTCCTGGCGCTTTTCTGTCGATGCTGGGAATATCGGCGTTGAAGGAGTTTTGTGCAAGTGAGGAGGATGCGGCAAATCCAGGTATTATTCTCGACCGTATGCGCAATTTCATAAAAACGACACTGGTTTCGGATATGAAAGATGCCATCGACGACGGTATGGATATGACCATTTGCAGCTTCGATTTCTCGGCAATGGAATTGCGTTATGCAACGGCCAATCAGACGGCGCTAATTATACGCGGCGGTGAGGCCATAAAACTTCAGGGTGACCGAATGCCCGTCGGGCGTTATATTATTGAAAAGGAACATTTTTCGACGCACGTTCAGCCGCTTGAGAAAGGCGATGTGGTTTATTGCTTCTCCGATGGTATTCAGGACCAGTTGGGCGGAGATTTGTCGAATGAGATAGGAGAGAAGTTCTTCCGAAAAAATCTGATTGCCTTTTTGGCGGCCAATAGCGGCAAACCATTTGAAACTCAATGCCGGATGCTTGATGATACAATAACAACTTGGCGCAACGGTCGTCCGCAAGTTGACGATATGACACTGATTGGTGTTAGGGTATAGTAGGCAGAGCTCCTATTTTTCGAACTTGATTCTCATTGCCGCAAATTTCCGCAAACCATCGTCGCTAAGGCAGCGGCAGACTTCGTCATAGGTGGCAGCGTTATCGACAATGGAGTCGAACATCTGCCAGCGGTAACCCGACAGCAGTGACTCCTCAACCCAATACGAGAATTCGGTGTGCGGATTGAGATATTCCAATTTTTTCATTCTTAAGTACATCGACAAGCCGTCGGATACATCGCGCCAAGTGTCGGCAAAGGCGTAGTCGAAGCGCTCGGCGGGCATCTGTTTGGCGGCGTACTCAAAGGCATCGGCCTGGACAATGCGCACTTTTTCGGGGTGGTCGAATTGCGGCAGAATATGCGTTTTGAACAACTCAATCACTTCCGCCGAGCGCTCAATAATGGTTATGCTCTCTACATTTGGCTTTAGATGAACAAGATATGGATAGTAGCCCATTCCCAATCCGAAGGTGGCAACCTTGCCGTGTGCGGCATTGACAGCAAAGGTAATGGTGGCAGTCTCGTTCGGCTTGATAGCCATCCACTCGTGGCCGTCTTCCATCACTGCCGGATAGCTGAAGTCGCAGTCGAAGAAGCCGATGCGCTGAATTTCCTTGAAATCGGGGTCGAGAATCATCTCGTCGCACACAAACGCCTCGTAGGCTTTGTAGTGCTCGTATTTCAGTTCCCAACGTCCGAATTTGACGTTCGGGATGCGGATGTTTTTGTAGTATGGGTCCTCGGCGTAAGCCTTGGCATCGAGCTTGACAACCGAACGGCGGAAATAGTCATTAAGCAGGATGCGGTCGTCGGGATTCTCCTCGGGATTAAGGCCGCAGAAACCCGTCAGCAGTGCGGTGTAGATGGCCTCGGCGGGCAATATTCCGCCAGGGTTCGATTCTTCCATCAACTCCTTGGTAATCAGACACGGATTTTGGTCGAGATAGTCGCAGAGCATCCAGGCGTAGTTGTTGTTGCGCTCACGGATTTTTATCAAATCCTCAACCTTGGCCCGGTCGGCCGCACTCAGTTTGCTGTTGTTCATCGCGGAAGCGTTAGAAATTGAGTACGGCTGCCACTATAAAACGGTAGTTTCCAACATTATAGTCCGATTCATAGTGGTATTTCCCAGCGTCTTCGATTTTCTTGCCATAAGCAGCGTTGGTGTACTCAACTTCGGCAAAAAAGTTCAGATAGTCAGACGGATAGAATCCCACACGTGGTTGCACGCGCCAAACATACTCAATATCGATGCCGCGGCCGAAAACTTTGTCATTAGCGTTAAGGTCATCGCCGAAACTATTGTTGCGGCCGTATCCTGCAAATAGTCCAGGGCGGCAAACACCTTTGGTGCGGCCCAAGTCAACCCAGAATGTTGTAGTGCCGAAGTTGCTGTATTTGTATTTGTTACCATCCTGCAACTCACTTTCAATGTAGCCACCCATCAAGCCTTGCTCGGTCAAGTTGTCGCCATAAATTCCTTGGAATTGGATACTTAACTCGCTCACATTCAGCTTTCCGAAAACGGAAACAGCAGTCGAGCCAATTTTAGTGTCGGTTTTGTACGTTTTTGTAGACTCCACAGTCGTTCCGTCCAAGCCATAAAATTTGACATCAACAGACGTGCGCGGCTGAAGCAGAACATAGTTGAACATCGCGCCAAGCAAAAGATTGTCAGTGCGGTAGCAGAGTTGAGCGTTGAGCTCGGGAATGCAGCTGTTGCGCAGATATGCGGTGCTGCCGCCATCAGGGCCAACAGCCTTGTTGTCAAGTTGGAAAGCGGCAATTCCACTCAATTCGAGACCGCCAAAATATTGTGTGTAGCGAGCCTGCACGTATCTAGAGTACGGGTGGAACGGAATGCCCATATTGAGTGGGCGTGTACCAGGCATCACCTCGTGAGCCACCATCGGGTGCCAGTATTGTCCCAGCAGCAGGTTCGACTTCTCCCAACGCATATTCAGGTAGGCGTGGCGCAGACGCAGCATATTGATGCCGTCGTTTGTGGCACCGGTGAAATCGCCTTCCAGATAGCCTGATATCTTGGCATTGAGCAAGTCGGGCGCACCTATTTTCATACCGATACGAGCCGTGATGGCAAGTGCATTGTTGCTTGGCTGAGCGTTGATGTCGTTACCATCGGCGTCAAGCTTTTTGGGTGCGGGATAGAAGAGCATCTGCTCCTCGCGCGCGCTCACCACCTCGCGGGTGTCCATCCAGAACTGCGGGTCGATGAAGCCGCTCATTTTGTAAGTCCATTTCGGTGCTTCGGTATTTGCATCTTGTTGTGCAAAAGCTGGTTGCGCCATTAAGCAGACCATTACCGGCAGAAGTTTGAGTTGTTTCATTTCTATCGATAGTTTTCGTTAAAAGTTTGGCAAAGAAAAGGAAATTTGCCAATAACCGACAGAAAATGGCACAATTTGAGGTTTTCACTTATTAGAGGTAATTTTTGAATGCGGATTTGCTTGTAGGATATTGTGCAACAGAATTTTAAAAACAGCGGATTATGAAGTTGCACAAAGAATCGGTGTCGTCTGGTTTTACAATGTAAACACTTGAATTATTGTTGGTTATCATTACCACCTCCAACTGATTTGATGTAATCGGATGCACGCTCCGACGAAACCACCGAGCGTCCCAAACGTCGTTCCATTGTCTCTCGAGCTTCACGAGCCACATCGCCGCCTTCCTGCGCTATACGTTGGTTCTCTGCCATTGTCAGTGGGTTCGACTGCCGCGAATATTCTGTAGTGGCAACCTCTGCCAAAGTGTTGAGAGCCAACTCAACATTAGTCATATTGTCGCGAAGATTTTCTTTTGTCAAGCCCTTGTATTGCTTGTATTCGCCTGTGGTCATACCGCTCCATGCCTTGGTAAGGATGTTTGTGAGTATGGCGAAATCTTTCGAATCGCGGACACCCGAACGCTGCCATTCATCTGTCAGTTCCTTGCGCATTTCGATTGAGCGCATACGCTCGTTTATCCACTTATCACTGTAACCTTGGCGGCGATAGTCCTCAACAGCCATTTGGAACGTCAGCTCGGGGTCAATCATCTGGTCGATGCGCTGGCTGCCCACCTGTGCAAGCCATTGGCGGACAGGCTCGGCCTTCTTTGACGGTATCGACTGAATAATACGGAAAATCCCCTCTAAATCAGCGGCTTGGGTTTTGTATATTTTCCCATCTGCCGCCATCATTCGAGTAGGGGGACAAATTGTCCCCCACCTCGATTTTAGTTCGGGGTCGCGACGAAGCATCTTCTTGATGTAATCGCGAGGATTTACAGTTTCAGTTAACACTTCCACTATGTCCGCCACAGAGAAATAGTATTTTTCTTGCTCGGCATTCCACGCAATGCGCACTTTTTTGCCTTCGAACAACTGTATGGCAAGGTTTTCACCCATATTGGTTTTGATTTAAATGTTTTGTCGATTGACAAATATAGCGATTTTTGCCGACTAATCCGATTTAAACAAGAATGGCTGCCCAATAACATTTGAACAGCCAACCTTGCGAAAAACCTTATTTGACAGTTATTTGATTATCAAATTGTATGTTATATCAGGTTTGTTTTGGTAATAAGCTTTGGCAATTTCTTTTACTGCTGAAATCCGTTGTTTCTCTAATTTTAGTTCATCATTATATTGTTGCATTTTAAAATCCCAATCCCGTTTCTCTTCTGCGGTAAATTTTTCGTTCATTGAAGAAATCAATTTTTCCGCTTCAGGATACAATTGAGATTTTGGACTAATTTGTGCAATTGCGAAAGCCATTCTTTCATAGTCCCTACTCGCATAAGCTGTTTGTGCGATTGAGTAGAAATATTGAGCACGCTGTTCAATAATCAGTTCATATAGTTTAGAAACTTTTACCAAAACATTAGAGTAGCAAGAAACATTTTCGGGAATACTCATAAGCAATGCAATGGCTTCGTCGTATTTTTCCTGACTTGCGAACATATCAGCCTTGTCTATCATCTGTCCACAATGAGTTCTGTAATAGTCCACAATCTTCTCTTTTGAAGTATCCATAAATCTTTTAAAAGCCGGTTCTTTCGGATTTATGTTTTGAATTGCGTTTACAACAGCCTGATTCTTGCTTTTACCAAAACCGCTATACGTTTTTGATACAGAACCAACCAAAACGCCATTATATTGCTTGATAAACAATGTCATTTGAGCTTTGACCGAATAAACATTTTGCATTCCGCCTTCCACCGTCTCATCTTCATAAATCTCAAATACGGGATAAATTGCAAAACCTTCAGGCGTATATCCTGAAGATATGCCGCTTAATGAACAAATCTGTTCAATTTTGGTATTGATTTTTCCAAGTTGCGACTCATTCAAGCCATCCATTTGTTCTGGTGAAAACACACCCAAATAAATATCAGCAGCTTCCTGACTTTGAGAAAATGCTGGTGCTGTAAGAATGATTAGCGAAGCTGTTATGCAAAATAATGCTCTCATTATTTAATGGTTATAAAAATAGTGTTTCCTTTTATATCTCTTGAAATTGTCAGACCAAGCGACTTCATAAACTTGAAAATTTCCAAAGCAAACTTGTTAGAATTGTAGTTATTGCCATTTGCAGGGTCTTTCAACGGAATCCTGACATCATCGAAAATCATCTGATTATCAGTTGTTCCTTGTATGTGATAATTGTTTTTATATGCGTGACTTTCCATCCACAATTCTATTTCATCGGAAAGTAAAAGTCCTTGATTACCGACCTCTGATGACATTTGATAATCAGAATTTTCATCAAAGGCGAAATTGATAATGACAGATTTTCCGTTTTCTACCATATCGGTGAATTTGACTTGCATAACATTCAGAAAATCCTCGGCAATACTTTCTATCGCCTTGCTTGCCAATTTTCCGATGTCATCAGTATAGAATTTCCCACTTTCGCCAACTTTATTCGCCAACGAATTTCCTGTCGAACACTCATATGCCGTAGTTATCATTTTTACCGAATTGCCGTTAGAAGAAAGCAACACATCAACTTCGGCCTCAACATAAATATCCGCGCCTGAACTTTGAACAATCATTGTTTTCAAGTCGGTTTTTGTGTCGCTTGCAAATGTGGCGTTTGCATTAGCAGCTTTCAGTTTTGCCACAAAATCAACAGTCGTGAATCCTCTGCTGTCAAACGCTTCTTTTATCTTGGTTATGGCTATACGCTTGTTAACGTCTTCTTCCAAAATAGTACGCAGGTCTTCGCCTTGTTTTACGTATGGGATGACCATAATTTTGGGTTGTACAGTTTGCACCTGCGCAAACGCAGGACCGCCAACACTCAACAGTGCCAATAATGATATAATTAACTTCTTCATATCTATTTTTATAAGCCGAATTTTCTAATTATGCCTTGCCGTTCCAAATCAGAACGCAGAGCCTTTAAATTTACAGTGATGTCAAAAGTTTGTTGGTATTTTTTCTTTCCAACCTTCTGAACATCAGTAACCAATGTTGTTGATACGACAAAAGTCTTGTAGCGTTTTTGGTTGAAAAGTGATTCAAAGTAATCCTTGTGAGCCACCATTGCTTCGGTTTCCACAATTGTTACCAAAGGCTCTTTTTGATTCGAATCAGGCAACCCTCTGAATAACAAGGTTTTGATAGCCTGCATTTCTGCATTGTCTTGTGTTTCATTCGCCCGTTCGCCAATACCTATTGTCCGTACCGATATTGAATTTGCATTGCCCGACAAATATGTTGTTTGACAATAAGTTGCCTTAAACGGACAAAACAACATTGCAACGATAAAAAACAAAACGCCACGCTTTTTCATAATCACTTCACAATCAATTTACACTTAATCTCTTGTGACGCATTGAATTTGCTGTAGATTTCCTTCCCACCTTTCAAAACAGCACATTCAGAAAAATCGTTTCCTGAACTTTTTTCAACTTTTATAGAGCCGATTTCCGTTGGATATGGCTTGCCACCAAGCATTTCGATTGTTTCGACAACAAGCATATCACCAACTTTAATTCCTTGACCTACGCCGCCATCAATCAGAATCTTTGACGCAGAGTTTTTCTTCGATTCTTGTATGCGTAAAATTTTGGCATATACAGGGAATGTTTTTGAAAAATAGTTGTTCAAAGGTTCCTCAACCGATTGAAGCGCTTGATTTACTGCCTGTTCTTTCGACATTGCAAGCGGACTAGTACTTGTTTGAAATGCTGTTGCTTCTGTCACCATTCCTGTTTCAACATCGTTCACTTTTAGTGTAAATGACGCACTTGCCTTATATCCGTTCACACTGCCATCGGGATTCTTCATTGAATAAATGTTCATTTTCACCAAATGCCCGATAATCATATAATGGGCAGCCAATGCAACATCTTGTTTCACTGTGTTTTTGCTATCAAGAAACGCCTCGGTTTTCTGAAATTCAAGTTCTTCTTTTACCTTATCGTAACTTGTGCGGTCGACAACTATGAAACGCTTTGTGTTGGTGACAACCTGAACAACCTTCTCGGCAACAGCGTCGACAAATGGCGAATTCACCTCGGACGTGAATTTTGCCACACCCACAACATCTTTTTCGCTTGTTTGCGGGAACGCACTATACGCTCCCACAAACAAACAGAAAAAGGTAAACAATATGTTCCTCATATTAATAATTGTCAGATGCCTTGATTGTTTCAATCAGGTTGTTGACCAATTTCGTCTGGAAAGCAACTTCTTCTGCACATACTGGCAGTGCATCTTTGGAAAAGGCAACCGAGTTTTTAATAGGTTTCAGACGACGTGGATTCTTTTCTTTTTTCAAATCGTCAGTAGCCTTCGGCAAATCTTCTGACGCAGCAGCAATGTCTTTTGTTGCAGATACAAGATTTAATGACAAATTAACATATTCCGGCAATTTTGCTTTGTATTTTGTAATGTCAATTTCGCCCTCGCCATTGTCTTTAACTTCTGTTTTGAATTCCTTCAAAACATCATTGGTTGAAGAAACAGTTTTTAAGAATCCTTTGCAAGAATTTGCTAAACCGTCAACGCTGTTTAATTCAGTTTCTTCAATTGCGTCCATTTTTGCATAAAGTTCATCCAATTTAGCCTCTCGGTCCATTGTCTCTTTCGAAGTCAATTCGTTTCTGAACTCCTGTCGTTGGGCTCTTAACATCTCATTTGTTTGTGCGTTTGCACACAAAACGGCTCCTAAAAAAGCCATCGAAATAAAAATTCTTTTCATATTCTTATGAATTTAAATTAAACATATCGTAAATGTCGGGCATTTAGATATGACTTAATGCGCAACACCGTATCTACTCACGATACGTTTTGTATCTTTTTTGTCCGAAACGCGTCAACGTAATACTGGAAGAAATCTATGTTCAGGGCCACAGAGATTTTGAGCAGAAGGTCGGTGTCGATATGTTGGCGACGGAAGATTTTATAGATGTTGTCGCGGTTGCAGCAAATTTGCGCGGCAAGCCACGACGGGCTTCTGCCCTGGCTTTTCATTGCCGATTCTATTATTCTGCCAATATGTATGGGGTCGAGGTTTTCCATAAAAAAAGCGTAAACCGTTTCGCTTTAAATGCTTATCAGCTTACCTCGGTACCCCTACCTATATGCCTGACAAGCACGAAACAGTTCACGCCACAAGGCGTGAACCTCCGCAACTCATTCCGGCATATTGTTTATTTGGGGTATTTAGGTAAGCGGAATTTAAGCGTAAAGCTCTATATGTCAATAAATAAAATCTACTTTCTCAATTCAAATTTTTTAGTGTTCAACAATAATGTTTGGGCAAATATATGGTTTTTGTGATAACCCAAAAACGATTATTTTCGGCGAAAAAATTATGCCGGAAATCGAACTTCATCCGTTAAAACCGTTTCTATCACCGTCGGCTAAAGTGCTGATGTTGGGCAGTTTCCCACCGCCGCGAGCACGCTGGTCAATGGATTTCTTCTACCCGAATTTCCAGAACGATATGTGGCGCATAATGGGTTTGGTATTCTTTGGCAATAAGAATCATTTTGTGGTAGCTGATGCGCGGAAGTTTGATTATGAGTCGGTTGTGGATTTCTGTCAGTCGGAGGGGATTGCTTTGTTCGACACCGCATCGACAGTGCGTCGCCTACAAAATAACGCTTCCGACAAGTTTCTCGAGATTGTTGAGCCGACCGATTTGGCGGTTTTGCTGCGTCAGATACCAGATTGCCACACTATTGTGACCACGGGCGAGAAAGCCACCGATGCCATTGTGGAGCGTTATGGCTGCCAAAAGCCGAAAGTAGGCACGTTCAGTGCTCTGAGCATTGGCGGGCGCGGCTATCGCTTTTTCAGAATGCCCTCATCGTCAAGGGCTTATCCGATGGCTGTTGAGAAAAAAGCTGATTTTTATGTTCAAATGTTCAAGTCAGTCGGAATAAATGTTTGAAAATGAGTTTTGGTATATATTTGCAGTCTAAAATATGAGGATATGAATATGGATTACGAATCGGGTAAGAAATTGATACAGGTGGTTGTACAGGACAAACGGACTGAAAAAATCCTGCGCGTGGCATTTGCCGACAAGGATTGCGTTGCGCGTATGGAAACCGAAAAATTGGTGTATTTGCTTGAGGACGGAAAGCCCGTGCTTCTGACAGGAGGTGAGTACAACAAACCTGTAGCCGTTGATACAATCATATTTGATGAGGCACAAAGCGCCATTGTTGTCCGTGCTTTGCCCGATGGCTCCACAACTGGTGCCGATGCGTTCCATGGCGACAAGAACATCGAGGATTTGGCGTTCTTATCGTATCTTCAGGATTTTATTGAACGTCGCAAACGCGAGATGCCCGAAGGTTCGTACACAACTAAACTCTTTACAAATGGTGTCAATAAAATATCGCAAAAGGTTGGTGAAGAGGCTGTTGAGACAATTATCGAAGCTACCAATGGTACAAAGGAGCAATTCCTTTATGAGAGCGCCGACCTTATCTATCACCTTATCGTTTTGCTGACAGAGAAAAACTTGCGCATTGAGGACCTTGCGCGAGAGTTGCGTGCCAGACATAAAGAGTGATTCTATAGGGATTTAGTAATTACGAATTCCGAGTTGCGAAGCGTTTCGGCCTTTTTCGGTTTGCGTTTGCGTTTTCAAAACTTCAATCCTTCAGTTATATTTGCAGCCGATAGCAGGTCGTCTTATCGCGCTGTCGTAAGGCAGTGAGGAAAGTCTGGGCAACACAGAGCGTCGGCCTTCCGAAAGAAAGGCGTCCGTGAGGGTGCAGTAGGGCAGAAGAAAACAACCGCCGCGTAAGCGGTAAGGGTGAGAAGGCGGTGTAAGAGACCACCAATGCAGCAGGTGACTGTTGCAGTTGTGTCCCTGCCGAGTTGAAAGGTCATGTATATCGTAATCCGCAAGGGCAAGGCTGCTCGTCTTGTTTTTGGAAACAAAAGTTGCGAGGGGTGGACCGATAGTGATTGCAGGCAACTGCAGTTCGAGATAAATGATAAGACATTGCTACGGCAATGACAGAACTTGGCTTATAGACCTGCTATCTTTTTATTTTGAGCTGAATACCGTTTATATTATTTCCAAATCCGAAGTTTTCACCCAACCTTTATTTCCGTCAGAGAGTTTGATTTCTGACCACTCGCCGTTTTGGTTGGTAACCTTGATTTTCAGGCCTTCGTGAATAAGAAACAGTTCTGTTCCCATAGCATCGGGTGAGCTTTTAACCACAACCGACGGTGTTACCACAATGGCTTCGGGCTCGTTGAGCACATTGTTTTTCTGCTTCGACGAGAAACTGAACGAGAAGGCGGCCTCAACAATCAGTAACAGGCCAATCCAAAAGGCGAATCGGCGCAGAAGCGGACGGTCGGTCAGGAAGAAAAGCAGCAAAAGCACCAGTGCAACCACAAACGAGACAATGCTCAACACCGCCCATTGGTTCGATGTGAAAGCCCTCACGAGCGACTGTCCCCACGATTTCAGAAAAAATTCGGGCAGCACGTCAATCTTGTCAACTACGTGAGTGTTAGCAAGTTGAAGATTGAAAAGAATATCCTCGTCGGTTGCGTTGAGTTTCAGCGCACGCTCGTAATTGGCTATGGCATAAGGAAATTTGTTCGATTTGTAGTAGGCGTTGCCCAAGTTGAAATACAATTCTGACGATTCATATCCTTGAGCTATAATGCTTTCGTATATACTGATAGCCTGCTCATATTTTGTGGCTTGATAACTGGCTGCCGCCGAATCGAGTTGAGCCTTGAAATCAGCCGAGAAACCGCACAATGGCATCATAACTGCCAAGGCTATAATTATATATTTTGTTATCTGTTTCATTGTCAATATTTTTTAGACTTCGGACATCAGACAACGGACATCGGTCGCATTCTATGCGTCCCTACCTAGTCCATTATCTAAATTCTTGATTCATTTTTATTATTAAAAATTAAAAACTTATGCCTTTTTAACTTTACTCTCTACTCTCTACTCTTTACTCTTTACTCTCTACACATTACTCACTACTTCACTTTCTGGTCAAGTTTCGACAGTGTATCGTCGGCCTTTCGGAAAATCTCGTCCATACCGCCCGACACTGCCGCTGGCGCGTAACGTGCGAACTCGCACGAGTTGAGCAAGTCCATTAGTTCGCCAACAAGTTGAGAGTCAACGTTGTGCGCCGCCAAAATGTCGGTAACATTGTCTTTCGACAAGTTGGCCACAGGAATCGACAGTTTGTCGCTCAAATAGCCCCAAATGCCTTTCAGCAACTCGTCGTAGAATTGCGCCTCCTGGCCTTGCTTCATATACTTCGAAGCCTGACGCAGCCGCTTGCGCGACACCTTACCAGCCTTACGGTTCTTGACAGCGGCTTGGTTGGCATTCTGCTTAATCTGCGCCAATCGGAACAAGATTATCGCCACAAAAATCAGAAGCGGAATGGCGTAGCAACTGTAGAACAGCGGTGTGCCGAACATCAGCGCCTGCTTGCGGTCGAGTTGCTGCACGGGCTTAATGTAGCGGATATCTTTGCCTATAAACTTCACATCTTCTTTCGTAAGTGCCTGAACTACACCCGAATTGGCTTCAGCCTCACCATCGCCTTTCTCAACATTGATATTGAATTCCTGTGTGGTTAAAGTCTTGTAAGTCTTTGTTTTGGTGTCGAAATAGCTGAACGTGATTGGCGCAATGCGATAGTTGCCCGCATAGCGCGGAATGAACAGATAATCGAACGTTACCGAGCCCGACATTCCGCTGGCGTCGGTTTTGATATTCTGCGTTGTTTTTGGGTCGTAAACATCGATGTCGGGCGGGAAATCAATCTTTATGTTATTGATAAACTTAAGGTTACCTGTACCTGACACTTTCACTTTCAGCGTGACGGCCTCGTTGGCTTTCACTTCGGTTTTATCGACCGACGCATTGAGCGTGAAGTTGCCCACCCCACCCGAAAAATCGGCAGGTTTGCCTGCTGGAAGCGGGTCCACGTTTATCTTCACAGGCTTGCTGGTAAGTTTGTACGGTGTGGTGCGGTACGAGCCGCCGAAAAAGTCGTCGAACGGGTTGTTGCTGCGAACGCGGGTGCGTGTCAGAAGGGTGATTTCCATCGGGTCGATAGTGAGTTCGCCCGAGCGCTGCGGCATCAGAAGAACTTTCTTCAGCAATCCCGTGGTGTAAATCTGTCCGTTGACGTTCTCGCGCTGAAGCGATACTTGCTGCGGCGCCTCAAGGTCGCTGCTCCAGAATCCGGTAAACGGCGGGAATTTAACATCCTCAAAACCAGACACATCCTTGCGGGTGTAGAGTTTTATGGTAGCAACCAAATATTGCCCTTGATAGAGTTTTTTCTTGTCGACGGTGATTGCCACGAAGAGGTCGTCGCTGCTCAAGTCGGGATTTGTTGTGGTTGCAGGTGCGCTACTGCCGCTCTGTTGCTGTCCGCCCTGGCTGCCGCTGCTGGCTGCTGGTCTTGAGCCAGCCACAACCTCAATGGTTATTGGGTTCGACTGGTAGGTTTTGCCGCCCGATTTCACTGTTGCCGACGGAATGGTGAATTTGCCCTCGTGGTCGGCCATCAAGATGAATGTGTAGGTGTTGGTTGTGCTCTGCGACATTGAACCGTTAATCCACTGAATGCTGCTGCTCGACGAAGTGTTCGGCCCCGAGAGCACCTGAAAATCAGTGATATTCGGCTCCGAAAAACTGCTGCCTTTGGCATTCAGCACAAACTGAAGCCTGAACTGCTCGCCAACCTCAACGGCTTGCGGCGCGTTGGCGGTGAAAGTCACATCGTCGGCACTGGCCTTTAGGCTTACGCCGAAAACCAAAAGCACGAGAGCCGCTATCGCCCTCAAATGCAATGTTTTATATATTCGTGTCAGTTTCATCTTTGTATAGTTTTGCGCTCTGCGAAAATAGTGAATAAATGTTGAATCGCTTTTTGGTGTTATATTCAAAATCTTTGAGTTACTTTTGTATCACTAATGAGTTGGTTTCTAACCTCCGCGGAATTGTACCGCGGTTTGGAAATCGACTCATTTTTCTTATGCCTTTTGCCTTATGCCTTTTGAACTTATAACTTATTAACTTTCAACTTATAACTTAAACTACCAATCTTTCTGCGTCCGTCTACGTTGCGGCTGTGCTTTTTGCTTCTGCACTTTTTCCTGCACGTCTTTCTCATCGTTCTCCAAGGCCTCCAGAATTCTCATCGCATCCTCTTTCGACATCTGCTCGTCGTTCTGCTCCGGCTGTTGCTGTGCTTGTTGCGGCTGCTGTTGCTGATTATCCTGACTCTGCTGGTCTTGTTTGTCTTTCTGTTGTTGGTCCTGATTCTGCTGTTGGTCTTGCTGCTGGTCCTGATTTTGTTTTTGGTCCTGCTGCTG
>JAFYYJ010000075.1 GCA_017557605.1 Salinivirgaceae bacterium | reverse complement strand
AGCTAATCAGGCTGAATTTGACAAGGTGGCCGACGACGCTAAAATCGACTATGTTGTAAAACATCTGTCGAAAGAGAACGCTGCTATCTTCGAGAGCCTGCCGGTGTCTGTTTCACGTCAGTTGGCACTGGAACGCGACCCACACGGAAACGTTCAGGTATCGCTCATCGAGACCGAGCAACTGCTGGCCGAAATGGTTGGCAAGAAACTGGCCGAGTGGAAGAAGGCTGGCAAGTTCGTTGGCAAATTCGCCACACAGCACCACTTCTTCGGATATGAGGGCCGCTGCGCCGCTCCGTCGAACTTCGACGCCGACTACTGCTACTCGCTGGGTTATACCGCATCGATGCTGATTGGCGCTGGCAAGACCGGCTATATGTCATCGGTTCGCAACACCACCGAGCCTGCCGACAAATGGATTTCAGGCGGTATTCCTATCACCGCAATGATGAATATGGAAAAACGCAACGGCAAGATGAAACCTGTTATTCAGAAGGCTCTTGTGAAACTCGACGGCGGTCCGTTCAAGTATTTCGCTTCGAAACGCGACGAGTGGGCAATCAACACCGATTTCGTTTATCCGGGCCCAATCCAATACTTTGGCCCAACCGAAGTGTGCGACCAACCGACTCACACTCTTCTGCTCGAGCACGGAAAGAACATTTAATCAGTGTTAAATAGAAAAGAAAAAGCCGTTCAGTTTGGACGGCTTTTTTTGTGGGGATTCTCGCACTGACGACATTGCCCCGACTAGTATTTATTTTTGAAAAAGTTCACTGCAATGACGGTTTCTCAAATTTTTCTTCTAATCCTTTTGGCCTTGGCCAAAAGATGTCTTTCTTTTCGAGAGCGTCAAACGGGAATGTTTTGGGCATATCAACATACACGATTTTTTTGCCAAAGATGAAGCCAAATTTTTGTTCTTCATCCGAATATATGACAGTACGATTACAATAATTACGACCTAAAAGCACCTGATATTTTTTTTGCTCCACATCGATTATGGCGCAAGAATACTGACTAATCGTGTTCTTATTTTCGGCTATAATATATTTGCCGTCGGAACTTATGGCTCGAATGCCAAAATTGCGAGCCACTACAACTGAATCGGCAATGTTGTCAAATGGTGACACATAAATATCTGTAAGCCAATATCCGCCTTGAAAATCATCTTGTTCGTTTGAACGGGTAAAAAACAACTTATCACCAATCACATATCCATCATCACAATATTTGCAATATATAGAGTCTTTGTGCAATGCGCCATTAGCAAGACTATCAAGATTATAAATCCAAAAATAGTCATCAAGTATTGCGTCATAATATTCAGGTCTATCATCAAGATAGTTAATAATCATTAAAGGCTTGGATTTTGAAAAACTGACGTGAATAAGTTTTGCGGTTGTTTGGCACACAACATATTCAACATCATTATTGTAGTTGAAAATCACATCAACCGAATCCAAAATTTTACCTTCTCCAAAACTGCGACTTTTATCATATACAGATACCATACCATTACATTGAATGCAATATGGATGTATTCCTTCTTTTGTGTAGTGATTACATTTGCGAGCAACATAGTCTTTCACATCATCATTAACGCATTCTATTGAATTCAAAACATCGTTATTCTCGAAAGATGAATCTGCCTGAACAGCAGGCTCTTTATTGACATGAATCGAATCTGTTATTGTGGTATCAGTAATCTGTGATTCCGATTGTTTGTTGTTTGTTTGAATGCATCCGAAGCAACAGACGCATATTAACAATACAAAAGGTGCTTTTTTCATAAAATTCATTTTCAAACAATTAAAGAATTAGTGCGCTTCGAGAAATCAAAATTAAAACTTTTTCGGTTTTAAGACGCAGTTGTGGCGGTAGTGGTTGCGTAATGGTGGAAGGCATCGGCAATTACCCTATAAACCATCTCAAAATCCAACACCGCAGGCGATTACCGACAATTTATGGTCTTTTTCGCCGATAATATCCCCGAAATAATCTACAAGAAGGCTTTTTCGCATAGTTGTTTTTTCGGTTTTAGCCATATATTAGTCTGCATTTTACAAATTGGGGGTTATGAAACGTATTATTCTACTGACAATTATGGGCCTTATGGCCATTGCGTCGCAGGCAGCTGGTGAACAATCGGCCGACAACGGCGCAAGTGTGGTTTATTTCACAAAAGAGATAACGCCCGAAGCGCTTGTGCGGATTTACGAGGTGCTCGGCGTTGAGGCAAGCGGACGCGTGGCTGTGAAAATATCGACAGGCGAGTCGGAAAAATCGCACCATCTGCGCCCCGAACTGATTAAGAATCTGGTTCAGAGCGTCGACGGCACTATTGTGGAATGCAACACAGCCTACGGCGGCAACCGCTCAACTACTGCCGACCACCGTCGAGCCATTGAGGAACGTGGCTTCGGCAGTATTGCAAAGGTTGATATTATGGACGAGGACGGCTCGATGGAACTGCCCGTGACCGATACCAAACACCTGAAATGCGACATTGTTGGCGCGCATCTGGCCAACTACGATTTTATGATAAACCTTGCGCACTTCAAGGGACACGCAATGGGCGGCTTCGGCGGTGTGCTGAAGAATCAGAGCATTGGTGTGGCTTCGCGCGAGGGAAAATTCTACATTCACTCGGCTGGTGCGTCGAAAACTCGCTGGCGCATTGCCGAGCAAGACGATTTTCTGGAATCGATGGCGGCTGCGGCACAGGCCGTTCACAACTATTTCAAACAAGATGGCCGCAACATTGTGTATATCAATGTAATGAACAACCTATCGGTGGATTGTGACTGCGACGGCTCTCCGGCCCGCCCCGAAATGCACGACATTGGCATTCTAGCTTCGACCGACCCTGTGGCGCTCGACAAAGCCTGCCTGGACCTTGTTTTCAACTACAAATCGACTTCGGGCGATGACGCTTCCGCTTTGCAGAAACGAATCAACCGCCAACACGGCACCTACATTGTCGATTATGCGGAACAACTTGGCCTGGGCTCGATGAAATACACCATCGTTAACCTTGACAATCAGTAAATCAATATTTTATAATAATTCAAAAAGATGAACAAAAGACTTATCGGAACAGTGGCCGCAACAATGGTCAGCTCACTCTTATTCGGTCAAACCGACACCGTAAACATTCAGGAAGTGGTGGTTACCGGCACTCGCAACGAAGTGGACATCAGGCATTTGCCGATGACCGTAACGGTTGTCGGGCAGCAGAAACTTATCGAGCAGAACCATCAGTCGATTCTGCCGGCGGTAATGCAGCAGGTTCCCGGACTGTTTGTGACAAGCCGTGCCGTGATGGGCTACGGCGTTAGCGGTGGCGGCTCGGGCGCAATCAATATCCGCGGTATCGGCGGCAGCCCCAACACCGATGTGCTGGTGCTCATCGACGGACATCCGCAGTATCAGGGCATTTTTGGCCACCCCATTTCGGATAGTTATCAAACAATGATGACCGAACGAGTTGAGGTGCTTCGCGGCCCGGCGTCGGTTCTGTACGGCAGCAACGCAATGGGCGGCGTCATCAGCATTGTCACACGCTCGATGAAGGAAGACGGCATTCGTACAAGCCTGAATATTGGCGGCGGCAGCCACGGAACGCTGATGGCCGAGGCATCGAATCAGATTCGCTCGGGCAAGTTTTCGAGCACAGTGTCGGCCGAATATAACCGAAGCGACAACCACCGTCCGAATATGGAATTTGAGCAGTATGGCGGCTACGTGCGACTTGGCTACGACATTGCAGAGCACTGGAACGCTTACGCCGATGCTGATATTACTCACTTCGACTCGAAGTATCCGGGCAGCACCACCGAGCCAATTTACGGCGCAGAGCAGTGGATTCTTCGTGGCGTGATGACTGCGGCTGTCGAGAATAAATACGAGCGCACGAGCGGCGCCGTAAGCGTTTATTCGAACTTCGGCAACCACAAAATCGACGATGGCACAAAGGTCGATACTTTGAAAACCGACCGCTATTTCCGTTCGAAAGATGCGCTGACGGGCGTTTCGGTTTATCAGAGCGCACAGCTTTTTGATGGCAACCGCATAACGGTAGGCTTTGATTATCAGCATATTTTTGGCGATGCATATTACACCAACAAGAACACCGACACGGTTATGACCATCCCTAACAAGCAGACTGCAAAATCGACACGTCACGAGGTGGCAGGCTATGTCGATTTCCGTCAGGATTTGACCGACTGGCTGACTGTTGATGCCGGTATCCGTCTCGACCACCACTCGGTGACTGGTTCGGAATGGGTTCCGCAGGCTGGTGTTGTTGTCCGCCCGACGGCTACAGCCGAAGTTAAGGCTATGGTTAGCAAAGGTTTCCGCAACCCGACAATGCGCGAGATGTATCTTTATCCGCCATCGAACGAGGACCTTGAGGCTGTGCGTCTGTGGAACTACGAATTGTCGTGGCGTCACCGTGCTGGAAAACTGGCGTATGGTGCCAATGTTTACTATCTGAATGCCGACAATATGATTCAGACTCAACCTGTTGATGGCAAACCGCGCAACGTGAACACTGGCGAGCTAGAGAACTACGGTGTTGAGTTCGACGCAGCCTACACGCTGAACGAGTACTGGTCGCTGAACACCAACCACTCGTATCTGCATATGGAAAACAAGGTTGTTGCCGCACCTGAGTACACGGGTTTCCTTGGCGCTAACTGCAACTATGGCAAGCTTGCGCTGATGGCTGGTCTGCAATACGTTAACAATCTTTACACCGTTGTGGGACAAAACGAAGAGACTGAAAACTTCTGCCTGTTGAGCCTTTCGGGCAGTTATCGTATCACAAAGAATATCAGCGTTTGGGCACGCGGCGAGAACTTGCTGGGACAAGAATACGAAATCAATGCCGGTTACCCAATGCCAAAAGCAACTGTGATGGGCGGATTGAAGTTTGAGTTTTAAGGTTTTGAGTTATAGGTGATAAGTTACAAGTTATAAGTGGCAAGGAATAACGTAAACGAAAACACTGACATTGACACTAACTCTGACGTTGACATTAACACATAAACGAGAGAACTAACCTTTCACCTCTCCCATTATAACTACATAAAATA
This sequence comes from Salinivirgaceae bacterium, assembly GCA_017557605.1. Lineage (GTDB taxonomy): Bacteria > Bacteroidota > Bacteroidia > Bacteroidales > SZUA-534 > RUG13583. The sequence goes on along the minus strand of JAFYYJ010000075.1, from coordinate 16,093 downwards.
AAACCCGCCGCACAACTGAACGTTATGCGGCGGGCTTGTTTTTATCGGCTTTGACCGGCAGCTTATTCTACCACGAACTTGCTAACCGTCTGTCCATTGTCGGTGAAGACCTTGATAAGGTACATCGACGGTTGCAGATTCCAGTCGGTTGCTTCTATTTGTATGGTTGTCATTCCAACTGTACCAATGGTATTGTCGATAATGGTCTGTCCGCTCATATCGGCAACCACGTAGCGCAAGCTGTTGCCAACAATGCCACTGACGGTGAACTTCATATCCTGGCATTTGCCCGGGTTTGGAACAACGCTCATCAGCACTTGCGCCTGATTATCGGCCTCAATGGTTACGCTAACCCAATCGGAAGCCACTTTAGTCACGCCATCGAAATCGGTCTGATGCAGACGATAGTAGTGCGTACCAACCGACTGGTTGATGTGCAGATAGCTATAGTCGGCACCCTCGCCTGCCCCGCCTTTGGCGGCCACATCGGCAATCATCTCGGTCTCACCGTTGAACGTGTGCTCAATTGAGAAGAAGTCGTTTTGGTACTCCGAAGCGGTGCTCCAATTGAGTTTCACATCGTTGTTGGCTGTAGTTGTTGCATCGAACGATAGAAGTTCGATTGGGAGAGGATTGATTTCCGGGTTAACCGAAGCAAGAGATACAGTTGTAACATTTGATGAGCCAGCTGCCTTTGGTGCAGCATACAATCGAACAGCCCCTTTGTGCGCACTGGACGTTGAAGAATTAACTGCAAGGTCGACTTTGTTCACGGATTTTACATATCCAGAACCATCATCTTCCGTATGAGAGTTTGAATTACCAAAATTGTTCCACTTGCCGCCACTGTATACGGCCACTCGCAATAATTCATCATCACCAATCTGGCTTCGTGAAGAATCCTGCCAATAAAGCGTCAAATAAGGGTTATTGCTACCGCTGGTTGTTTTATACAACTTCCAGTATTCAATTGTGCTGACATTGGTTAATGATTCGTCTCTCGGTTTAACACTCGAAGGCCTAGCGTTGGCATATTCGGCAACTATATTCACAGCCGTATTGCCCAAGCCCCATATTCCTATCTTACCAAGCACTGTATCGGCTCCTGTCGGGAATACAAAATCATCAGTACCCTGCTTCTCCATCGGACCTGTTACATATGAATTGGCGTTGCCTTCATTGGTAGATGAGCCACTAAGCATCACCAAACGATGTGATGTGGTCGAATTAATGATTCCATTTGTAAGAGTCAGGTGGTTAGCCACCTTAGTTGTTGAACCCAATTCAACCTGAGGCGATTTAGCGCAACTATTATCCACAGTTAGATTATGAAGCCAACGGTTTGGCGATATGTCTATCGTCTGTTTTGCATCGCCATTAAGCAAGATTGTACTTGTACCGTCAAAATCACCATTAGATGTGATACCGAAATCACCTTTTAAGCCAATAGTGTGATTACCTGTAGCCAGTTTTGTAAAGTCTGCAATATTTAGCGAGCCATTGATTTGCATATCAGACTTCAGAGTTTTGACATATCTTGCTTTAGAACCTGTTCCTCCTTCGAATACAATATTGTTGCACTCGCTCAAAGCAACCATCTGATTTGTTTTACCACTCACACGCAATTCGGAGCCTGCTGCCGCATCTATATTGGCAAACTCTGCATCTACATCACGCAAGAATATCACTTTTGAATTCTCGTTAAGTTTCAACGTTCCCAAATTTGATATCGTTGCGTTGCCGTGCACTGTAAGAGTCTGGCCCTGTGCAATTTCGAGAATACCATCGGTGATATTCATATCGTAGCAATGGCCTGTTACTTTCACAATTGGGTGATTTGTATTTGCCGCACCCACTTCGATGTTCGTTGCATTGTCAGGCGCGCGCTTGCCTCTCCAGTTGCCATCTTTCACATTATAGTCGTCAGTCCTTGCATCTGCCATCCAATGAATCGTAGGATAAGTAAATCCAAAGGTTAGCATACCCGATGTTGCAATTGCCGCTGGCGTTGTCACATAACCTTTGAGTGTATCACCAGGATGTCCTTCATAACCTTCGAGAGGTGTCACATATTCAAGAGGGTTTTCTGGTTCCGGGTCTCCTATCTGACGCTTCCAACGGTTTTCGTTGTAAAGTACAACCGAAGCTACCTCCAAATCCTCAAGTTCGCTATAGTTTCTATCCATCCAATAAAGCGACACAACTGGCATTTGTGAACCAGAAATCCGGTTAAGTTCCCAATACTCTTTTTTGCTTATGCTGTTAACTTTGTCAGGCAAGCTGTCCTGATAGCTTGGCTTGACGCTATAATAACTTACGCTGTAAACACCCGACTCTGTCAAACCTGAAATCATCAGAGGCGCATAACGGTCAGAGCCACCTATTGGGAACAAGAAATCATTCTTTCCCTCCTTAACCAGTTTACCATTGATATATGCCGACTCTCCGCCACCACTCAATGTCGCACCAGAACCTAAACGAACATATTGAGGTGTACTTTGTAAAATTCCGCGAGTGAGTGTCAGCGAGCCGTTGATTGTAAGCGCATAGCTGGTTGTAAAGGCCGGTATGGCAGAACTGTTATCAAACTCAACATTAGTGAATGTTTCCTGTTTTCCAATAGTTTGTCGGGTGGTACCACAGAACAACACTTTTCCGCTTCCGCCAATGAAGTTGTCCCTATAGTTGGAACCGCTTGGCATTTTCCAGTCACCATAGCAAATAATATCAGCCGTTGGCGCACTTACCGTAGTACCTATTGTAATGGCTTTCGCGACTGAAATTTCATCACCTATGGTTTTTGTGCCGGAACCTGTCAATTCCAAATTGTAGAAATCGAGCCGACCTGCATTCGATGTTATTGTCTGGTCTCCCGCTCCATTCAACATTACAGTTCCGTTGCCATGCTCAAACACTCCGCCTTCGTTATGGAAGTTGCCTTTAATCTCAAGCGTGCCGCCCTTGCAATCAATGGTTCCTCCACCAATTGTAAAGTCGTTTTCAACCTTAAGTGTTTCTCCACTCTTCATCGAGAAGGTTATGGTTGCATTATCAGCGTTCGCTATAGTGAAATTGTACAATGAGCAATTATTCATTGCAATATCGTAGCTATTATCTGAGGTCCAAACCACAGTCGACTTGCCGCCATGCTTGAAATTGCCAGAGTTAGACAATTGCCCCGATATGCTGATTGTACTTAGATTTGTACCATCGGAAGCAATGAAAGTAGCACCATTGGCTATCGACAATGCGTTTTCCACTGTCAGATTGTTGCCTCCACTAACTGTTAGCGATGAGCCTGGGAACAATGTTATACCAAGAGCTTCGCCATCACCCTCTTTAAGAATGGGATATTTATTCGAAGCGGCACTAACATCCGGTACAAATACTAATGTCCCATCGTTAGGCGTAGCCTCCCCTGTACCACCAACATTCGTCCAGTTTTTAGGATTATGCCAACTTGTCGGGTCGTTCTCATCTCCACCCTTCCAATACAAAGTGGTAGCCGTGTAAGACCATACAATAGCGCCATCGGTTGGAGATAATTCATCACCATCATCCTCGAAATAATAGCTGGCCACTACACCAAATGAATCCTCGAAATCGATTTTGCCCAAGGTAGAAGCATCGTCGCGTTTGGCATTGTATTTGGCACCAGTATTGAACGACACATTCGTAATTTTCACCGAAGCATCATCTGTTTCAAGGTCGTTTTCGAACCATAAGTAGCGTCCGCCCGATGTTCCGCTGACAAACTGTCCGTTGGACATATTATAAGTATCATCAATTTTGGCACCTTTGTTCAAATGCAAACCGTCGGCGTTTATACGCTCTATTTTATAATGGTCAGCCAAAATGGTGCCGTCTTCATTAATATTGAAAGCGTAAGTTCCGGCATTATTCTGCGTTGTAACAACCACCTCATTGTTCGCGGAGCCAACCATTGATATCAAGCCTCCGTTATTGACATTAATTGTGGCATTGTTGCCCATCTTAAGTTTGGCATTCGCTTGTAAATCAAGAGTTCCGGCAATGTTCAGATAATCGACTCCCGAACCGTCACCGGCATTGATAAAGTTGGCACCAACACTAAGCACACCTTTGTTAATCTCAAGATTGTGATTAATGTACAAACCGTTACCAGACAAGGTATAAGTACCTATTCCATCGACGCTGACAATGTTGTATGAACTACGCCCCGGATTAAATATATGCGAACCCGAACCATTCAGCGACAATGTTCCGGTCTGTGCCATAAAGCTGCCCTTGTTTTTAAAGTCACCACCTACGGTAAGCTTATAATTGGATGTCGTTACGTCAAATATTCCTTGCTCGATAATAAAATTGCCAGCAACTGTAAGCCCCGCCTGAACTTGAACCGTACCATTATTATCAATTATCAAGTTGTTCAAATTGTAAGTACGGTTATTTATCGTTTTAACACCCACACCACATATTTCAACTGTGCCTAATCCTGCTGTAACTTTGCCATAGCTTGACACCGCCCAGTTACCGTAAACTGAAACTGTATCTTTTACGGTAGTAGCTTCAAATGTTCCGCTTATCTCCATATCCGACATTACAACAAGTGCATTGCCCAAAGAATCGACATCACTTGTTGCCAGGTTCAATGTCAGGAATGCGCCTCTTTCAATAGTCAGTTTTTTGGCCATAGCCGAATCACGCGTGATTATCGGGTACTTCGTGTTCTTCTCTGGCGGACTCGGAATTACAACATTAGTCGACTCGGAAGGAATTTCATTAGGTATCAGTTCTCCGTTTCGTGTTGCCTTCCAGTTCCGTTTATCGAACCAATCATTAGTATTTGCTCCGGCTGTCCATACATATTCGACATCGCCAAGCCAATGGATGCGGCCGTTGGGGTCGTTCTCATAAAGCTCTCCCGCCAGCATACCCGTTGCATTATAAACATATATATCGCCAACAGCACACTCCGTCTTCTTGATATTGACCGCTCCTCCTCCAGGATTATTCGGGAATGATATGTTATAAATGCAGCCTCCAGTAGCACCCGGGGTTCCATTAAACTCTTGTTCGCTTCTGAAATCAAGGCAAACGCCTGCCGAAACAACATTGCTGAAGATACCATTACTGAAATTATCAATATCGTCAACTTTCGCATCATAGAATATTATAAGTCCCTGCTTTGCCAGATACGATATGTTGTAGTATTGGGCTGCAATTGTGCCTCCACTTTCCACATTAAAGTAATAACGACCCGAGTTGTTGGTCACTTGCGCGTAATGTGACTCGTCGCCAACAGCCTCAAACCGACCACCATCTTTCACTACAAGTGTTGAAGCATCGCCTATGCGCAGTATTCCAGACGGCCCCACTTTGTATGTTCCGTAGATGATAATATTGTCGGTCGAATTGCCCAGTGTGGCTGTGTAGCCATTCTGGTTGAAAATACCTTCCTGAACTGTAAAGTTTCCGTACGCCGCAAAATCATCGTTCAGTTTGAATTCACAATCCTCACCGCCATTGATAACCACATCGTTAAGTATAGAACCATTGGTTTGTATATTGCTGATTCCATACTCACGGTTGAACTCGTAGCAACCCGATTGCGCCACAACACCATCGCTGCTCACCTGCATATCGCCACCGATATATACGGTATAACCTGCCGGGCAACTCATTTTTCCGCTTGTTACCATAAGCGAGTTCTGTATTTCCAGGTTTGTACCCGAAGGCGTGAAAGTCTGCCCCACCGTCTTCTGTACTGTAATGTTGTAGAACGGATTTTCCACAGACACTCCCAAATAAACATATTGAGTACCTGCTGAGCCGTTGAAAACGACACCGCCCTTACCAGGAACAAACCTGCCTGAGTATTGATTATTCCAGTTCCGGCCTAAAAATATATTATGATTGTTGGCATTCAATGTTCCACCATTGTCGTAGAAATACAAATCCATTACAATATTAACATCACCTTCAAGCGTTTTCTCGGTATCACTATTTAAATATAGGTATCCATAGTTGGCCGCACGAATTGTTTGGTTCATCGGGCCGGCATAGTACGATTTACTTGTTTCGGTCACTGTATAGTTGCCAAATTTCGGATAGTTGTCAATACCACGCGCATAAATGTTCGAACTTGCACCCATTGCAAATGTGCCTTCGGTTCCGCCATTGTCCCCGATTATACTATTCGTGAGCATGTCAAGCGTACATGAGTAGATAGACAAATCGCCAGTAAGAGTTATATCACCATTAATATATTTTGTGTTCTTAGTCATTTCCAAATCATGGAATTTACCACCATATATATATTGTGCATGTGAGCTGGCGTTGAACAGAACTTTGCCTGAACCCGAATGTCCACCAAGACCTTCCCAGTAATATCCTGTGAATGTGTGTGTCTCACCACCATCGTCAAAACTTGCATCGGTGTCAATCAGCACGTTTCCACTTATCGACAACTCACACCCTGACGACACTACCAATCGGGCCTCATCTTCAACAATTATTGTCCTATTGGTTCGTGTCGAGTTGTTGTAAGTTGCTGAGAATGTGCCTGACAAGGTCTTATTACCCTTGTTAGAGAATCGCACACGATTGAATTTTCCGTTTATTATTTCCTGGTCCTCGCCTGCAAAATTCACAAAACCGGTAACAGTCTGATAGAAGTTTCCGTCTTCACCAATATTGTAATTACCATAAATATTATACACATAGCTTGTTGCGGCCGGCCAAACCAGACCTCCCTCAACTATAAAATCACCTTTTACATTTATAGGTGAACCGGCTAACATATATGTAGCACCACCTTCGAATTTGATATTGTTAAAATCAGACCGCCTCGGTGTTATTGACACGCTGCCGCCATCGGCCATAAACCGCACCGTTCCGTGCTGTGGCACAAATCGGCCTTTGGTAGCAATGCTCCAGTCGCCATAAACAACTATCTCCTCGTCGTTTTCAACTGACAACACACCGCCGTCTTGCACGTCAACCGAGCCATAAACCGTCAATGCTTGTCCAGTCACATCATCTTCAATAGATAATGAACCATTGGCGATTGTTAAATTCTTACATTCCGCATCATTACGATAAATGATTGGCGAGTTGGCTGTTAATGGTATCAGCACCGACAATTCCTTTGTCGGTTTCTTTCTTGGCAACCAGTTGTTTGGATTGAACCAATCGGAGTTGACCGCTCCCGTCCATACAATTTGCTTTATATCAGGCCATTTTATCTTATGAGTGTATGGCTCAGCAACTTTATCTTTTCCTTTGTAATAAGCAAGCCATTCGTAATTCTGATAGCCCATATTGCCGGTAATGTTGCCGCCAAGACGAACTGTATCAGTCTTTGTTGTGTCGCGCCGCAAATTGAAGTGCGTGCCAACAAGTGGTGTGCCGCCATGAATGAACGACAAGTTCTTTATAGTATCAGTAACAGGCCAACTGTCAACATTGATTGTCAGATAGACAAATGTGTCGATGACCGTGGTTTTGTCAATTATTGACGTGTATTTGTTACCGGTATACATATTCGACCATATACCGTTCGACAGATTGTTGTCTGCATCAATTGTCGCCTCTTCATCAATAATGAAACCTGTAGGAGCCAGATACTGAACCTGATAATAATTAGCGGCAATGGTTGCACCTCCGTTTATATTAACCTCAGTGCCAATATAATCGCTGCCCGAATAGCGCCCGACAACAGCATTTGCCGTTGGCGAACCAATGAGCGATAATTTTCCATCCACATTCAAATGCGTGTTATCATCGTTATGGTCGAACAACAACGCCGCTCCTCCATCGACATACAAATGACCGTCTTCCAACACATTAACACTCTCTCCGTATGGACGATATGGATTGGTAGTTGCATTTGGGTCATCGTTACCAATAACCAAATTTTGTCCATTCAAATGCACAGTTGCATTTGCTCCAATTGTCATATCGTCTTTCAGCAACATACGGTCTTGCAACTTGTATGTTGACGCGAATTTATCGGTTTGGTTGAACACAACCTTGTTAAACCACGACTCGTTCGATGTAATGGTTTTGCCGTTATCAACAACTGGCGTTTCGAAATACACTGTTTGGGTTTGACTTGTGAAAGTGCCGTTGTTAGTCCAACTGCCCGACACATACACATCATACGCTTCGCTTGCGCTGGAACCCACTGAGAATCCGACACCTGCATCAACAGTTATATTTTGAGCGTGCAAATCGCCTCGCAAATATTTCGTGCTTGATGTCGAGAATTGGATGTCTTTACACTCCATTGCCGGCAGATACTGCGTATTAGCACGGTTGAAAATAAAGTTGGAATTTTCTGTTATCCACTCACTTGTAGCAACCTTGTCAATTTGGGTTGATGCAATTTGGTGGGTAAAGGCACCCATATCAAGTACCGAATTGTTGCCAAGCGTGAATAAACCGTTGCCAACTTTAATACCGTTCCCTATAACTGTGACGGTGTCGCCATCAGCGACTGCCAAGCCATAGAACTGATTGGCTGTATCCATGCTTATGGTTTGCTCTTTTGCTCCAGTAAATGTGAACAAGCTGCCATAATGGTAGAAATTTCCGAGGTTCGTTATCTTGTCACCACTGAACATCACCGGGTCGTTGCAGCTGAAAGTCGAACCCAAGGCAACATCAATATCGCCTGTTATATAAACATTGGTCTCATTGATTTCCTTAACACCAGAACCTGAGATTTTCAGATTGTTTATATATAAATTGGTATAACTGCCGCCTGCGTACACTTGCTGGTCTTGGTTTCCATCAAGATACAGGGTTGACGTTGGTATATAGTTACGCAAGTCGTTTGAAGCGCCTTCGAGGTACAAATCGAAACCTTTATCCTCCAATTTTATATCATTCTGATTGACATACATATTGTTACGGACCCGAGTATTGCCTGTTAACTCAACTGTCCGCACAGCGGTGTTGTTCAAGTATAGACGTCCGTAATCGACACCTGCAAACAACTTCTGATTAGTTCCTCCCTCAAGATAGGTTATTGAGGCCTCATCGAGGTTGTAATGAGCGAAATTTGTCGGGAATGCCACACCCAGACTTGCATCGACTTCGGAATGGAGCTGGCTGCTCGCGCCCATCGTGAATGATTTGTCAGCCGCTTTACAATCAATAGTAAAGCCCCGCATATATAGATGTGTCTCGCTTAAGAAATCCATATCGCCAGTAACATTCCAATTGTTGTTGGCCCGCAAATAACCGGTTCCACGTTTGTAAACATTACAGAAATCAGTAATGTCGGCATCAACATCCCAACTACCGCCAACATGAATCAATGTACCGTTTTCGCCCCAATGAATCTGATGACCTTTTGTAGCCATACCGATTCCTCCCGTAAGTGTAATGGTATGGTTATCAACATCAAGAATAGCAAGAGAGTCGTTTATAGTTATTGAACCTGTTACCGTTATGTTACCTTTCAATGTCTTTGTGCTGACTTTTGTGCTACCAGATGTTCTATACTCATTGTAAACATATAACCCACTATATGTTGTGGCGAATATTTTTTGGTCGGCAGAGTCGCGATAATAAACCGTACCGCCGCTCAAATCGATGCGTGCCATATTTTTGGCAAAATTGTCCTCACCATATATATAATATCCGCCACCGTTCATTTGCAACGCACCAACATCTTCTCCATCAATTCCGCCGTCTTTGGTTACTACGATACTAGTTCCCGTCACAACCTCAATGCTACCTTTTATGTAGGCAATATCATAGAAGTATTTTGAGCCGGAACCTTGAATCAAGACATTATTAAAACGAGTTGCCTCATAACCGGCGGTTGTGCTACCAATTCCCACCGAACTTCCGTTGAAAATAACAGAGCCGTTACCCGTTTGGTCGAATATTCCAGGATTGAGAGATTTGTTATACCAATATGTTGTGGTTGTTCCGGTAATATAAATATTGTGCACCCCGGCTTTCACCGTTGCTGAATTTTTCTCTATTTGGAATGTGTTGTAAACCGATATGTTATCCTCTAATTGTTTTGGCGAAGCATTTTCGAAATAAATTCCATAGAATCGACCTCCATAAATTTTCTGAGTTCTTTCACTGTCATTTCCATTGAAATAAACCTTCGATGTGCGAATGTCGAAAATTCCACCTCGTGGAATCCAATCGCCTTCAACTTTTAAGTAAGCATTATTGCCCATAAGTGTTCCGCCATTAAGCACTACACTGTCGGCGACACATACGGTTCCGGTGATTGACAAGCAACCTGGGCCACGCAATACTATGGCGCTCAATTTTTTGTCAGAAGGGAATGTCAGTTGGTGTATTCCGCTTGCAGAAGCAAACACCGCAGGCTGTCCGTTGTGTAAATAATTACCCGCATTTGTCCAAGAACCACATAATACGAGAGAATCTCGTTTGGCTGTTTGCGAGAGTGTTGAACTGGACAGCATGTTCAGTTTTCCGTCCACTATAAGGCCGTATTTTTCAAAGCCGTCATTACCATTTATTTCCAATGTCACATTATCGGCTATAGTCAGATTTTTTATTACCGCCTGGCTATCGATACGTACAGTATAGGCTTCTGTCACTTCTGTATGGTCAAGAATAACTACATCGCCTGCCTTTGGAGCCTTTCCGCCTGACCAGTTTTTACCTGTCCTCCAATAGTTATCAGCACCTTTTCCTGTCCATACAAAACCTGTAGCTGTTTCCCATTCTATCAAATCACCACCATCAACTTCAAAATTCGGACCTGCCATGGTTCCGCCATAATCGATGAATTTTATCACACCTGAGCCGCTTGTGCGCTGCACATTCTTTTTTGGCCAACCGTCGCGTGAGTTAAATGTGACATTGCGCACCTCCAATGTGCCGCCATTTTTTAATGTTATGCCATTCAACGTTAGCAATGCTGTTTCTTCCGTTCCCGTTACTCCGTAGAATGTTCTATCTGTCTTGTCCCACGTACAACCTGAGTTTGAGAACTCACCGTTTGTCAGACAGTTTTTATTATTTATCGTTCCTCCTCTTATTTCCAAACCACGGCCTCGAGTTCCCTCAATGCAATAATAATTTGCAGACAACTCACCACTATGCTGGACAAAATAGTAATAGCCGCCGGCCGTTGCAGGTTGGATTTTTGCCGGGAAATCCTCGTCTCCAAGCAAATTCAAATGACCATAATTATAAATATGACGGCCGCTATACATCTCCAACACCGAAGCCGAGTCAAGAGACATTGTACCGTGTTCGCCTATAATCACATTACCTACCGAACTGTTCATTTTTATAGTATGGTGATTCAAGCTAAACTCGCCATTGTTGATAAACAGAAGACTGTCGACCGACGAACCATCCATAACAAAATCATTCTCCAACTCATATTTACCTCCATTTACCACTTCAATCTGACGCACCGTATAGGCTTTTCCTGGGTCAAACTTGTGGGTAGTGGTACCACCCAAATAGAGTTTTGCATACTGGTTGTAATGAGCGTTCATCGAGAATGTTCCGCCAAGGTTTTTCAAATCGCCACCCACAAACAATTTGTTCCAATACAAATAGAAAATACCGTTGTTGATAGTCAAATTGTTTTGGACATACATATCGTTCTGTTCCGATTTCACTTTGTTTGATGTTTTATATATCGGATACAGACCTGTGTAATTGGTTGCGTCTGAAAGACTTACTGTTACATTATAGAACGATTTGCCAGGACGGCCAACACCATTTACGTCCAATGAGTCGCCCGTGTACTCCCAACTGTTATTACCCACAAACGTTACCGTACCTTGGCGCGGCACAAAAGTTCCTGTTTTGTCGTGCTTGTCGTTCCAAATATTATTGTACCAATAGCTGTTAATTGTGATACCGTATGAATCAGGTCCAACATCAAGAGTCGATAACGAGTCTATTTTCAGCCAACCGGCAACATTTATATTACCAGTCAGAGTTTTAGTTCCAGTACCACTGAACATCACATTATAAAATGCCGACCCGCTAATCTTCTGATTGTCACCATCGAACCACATTTCAGCCGAATGGTTGAATGTTCCCGAGTTTTTCCAATCGCCTGACACATACATATTTTTACCGCTAGTCACAATGGCATCGTTATCGATAATGACATCGCCATCAATATCAATACTGTTTTCAAGAAGTCGTTTGACAGCGCTGCCACTGAACCGGATTGTCGGATAGATTATTTTGGAATTAAAGTTACTGATACGTTGCTCTGTTGTGCTACTGCTTAGATGCAACAAAGCTTCATCACCATCATGCAACAGATTGCAAGTCTGATACATGTAGAGGTCGCCACCAATTGTTATTGTGTGATTCTGAATGTCGATATGACCTTTTTTGTTGGCTGTCATAAGGTTCCCGCCAATTTTCACATCGGTCAGGAACCGGCAAGTGTCGTTTTGATTCTTTTCTATGTAAATGTTATTGAACTGGTTATTGTTAACATTGTAAACATTAATCGTTTGTGTATTGCCTGTTCCTCGCAGGTAAAGACTTCCTGCAAGCTGGTGGAACGTTCCGCCACCACCATCGGTATTAACATAATTACCATACAGATAAATTGTCCTGTTGTCAGCATTTACCTCACAACCTGCATGCAACGTCAAATTACCCATAATTGTCAGCGTACTTTTAAGGGTTTTGGTTAAGCTACCTTCCATAACCACATTTGGCAATGTAGTTTGCACTATCTCCTGTTCTCCGCTGCCGTTAAATGTTATTGTTGCTCCCGTATTTATATTGACTTTGGCTGTTTCAAGCAACCAATCGCCCTTCATCTCTATCAGTGCATTACTGTTGTCAACGGTGAAAACCGGAGTGTAGCCATTGTCATCAATCCAACCATTGATGACAATATGCGGATTGTCAACATCAAGACGCTTAACTGTGTTACCATACAGATAGATATTGCCGTATGTCGTACCAGGAATTTTCTGTTCAACATCCGTCGCATCAAACTGAACGACACTATTATTGTGTAAGTTAACATGATTAAACGATTCCGTCATATTGAAGAAGTTGCTAGCGCCACTTGTTTTTATCCGGCAGTTGTTCCCCAAAGTGAAAGTTGACCCTGGTCCACCTACAATTTCGTGATTATCAATATCAAGCGACAGATTCAGAAGTTCGTTAGTACTATTATTCGACAGCGACAATGTGCCGCTTACCTCTATATCGCCAGTTATATATTTGGTCTGCGCGTATGTGGGGTCGCTACTCTCAAAACTCAAATTATTAAACGAATACGTTCCTGCTCCTCGTTTATAAATATATTGAGCCCGATTACCCGAACATCTCATAGTAACAGTTCCTGTTGATGTAATGTTTGTTTCACCATTGAGACTCGGGTCATCATAGATATAAAAACCGATAGTGTGATTGTGTCTACCCATCTGTGCATTAACCCAACCGTTTGTTGCAGGATAGACATATAAATGATACGCTATATTGGTGTTGCCTTGGAACCACTTGTTGTAATACCTAAGATACAGGCTACCATAATCTCCTTCATGAACTATTTGGTCAAACTCTGCATCATAATATGCCGTACTTGTCTCCTCAAAAATCACTCTATTAAAGTTTGTCGGGTAATTGTTTTTACCCCTCATATAAAGCGACGTTCCGTTTTTTACGGTTAGGGTGTTCGAGCCATTACCCTTCAATTCAGCCTGATACCATTCTGTGGTATCGGAGCCACTAACTGTATATGAACCAGTCAGGACAATATATCCGCTTTCTATATCTAAATCATTGAGGATATTCAGCGTGCCACCATATCTGACACTTACAGCACCTGCAATAGTTATTTTTCCTGCGCCAAGCGAATAGTTTGACAACTCGCCTCCGCTCATATCGGGTGTCACATTATGGTTTCTTATTGTTCCGCCAATTATACGCATCGGGCTTTGCAAGTTGATACCACCCTCAGCAATGGCTCCACTGAACGTATGCAAATAGCTTGATGCGTCATCAACAATTTTGGCTTTACTCCAAGCTCTTATCTCTGCTGTGGAATAAATGTTGCCATGGAACGTTTTAGTACCAACATTGCTACCACTGTGACACGAAATTCCCGCAAAAAGAGCTTCTCCGTTAATTGTAATAGTCTGACTTGTATCAGCTACAGTTGTTGGCCTGCTACCGCCGGTGTTTCCTCCCCAAAAACAAGTATAACTTGTATTCGTGTCGTATGTGCTACCGGCCTCAACAGTAAATCCTTTATAAAAGTGCAGTTCCGCTGAACTGCTTAATGTTGAATGGTTGGTTATCTCGAAATCACCTCCAACATCAATAGTATTTGACACAACCACATATCCACCTCCATTAATTTTCAATTTATTAAACCTGATTGCTCCCGAAATTGTCTGAACTGTTTTTCCATTCAACTCAATAACACTTGTTTCCCTAACAAAATTATCCGCAGACGCTTTATTAGTAAAATTGCCAGCAACATATAATGTGGAACTTCCCGCATTAAATGTCGCTCCCTCATCAATAGTAAACGAACCGTCAATATCCAAATTCATACTATTCGTAACCGTGCCTGAGGCTATTTCAATATTATTGAATGTTCCAGAGCCAGAGCCAGATATTGTTTGCGTTCCATCAAACACCACATTCACAACCTTAATGGAACTGCGGCGCAAACCAATTCTTCCGTTATTAACGAAACCTCCCTTGACTCTCAACACATGAGTACCTTCCACATCAGCGACACCCACGCTATCATTCACGGTAAACGTTCCGTTCACAATCACGGTTTTGTTTTCTTCTTCGTTTTTTCCAAAAACCAGAATACCATTCACCTTCAAATTTTTCACGTTAGCCGAATCGTTGATTGTTACGGTTGTACCTGTTTTAACAACGAACGAGTTTTCTCCGCTTATCAAGTCAGCGGCTGACGGATGATTGTGTTCCGAATCTTCCCAGTTGGACAATTTATTCCAATCATCGGATGATACTGATATATATTCCGTTTCTGTTGCCTTTGCCGAGCCAACCGACAATACCATCACTGATAATCCCAACAAAAAACCGTGTAAAATATTCTTTCTCATAACAATACAATTATTTCAAACTCAACTCGAAACCACAATTACGCAGTTTCTTTTAAAGTGCGCAAAATAGATAATACCTATATATAAAAAGAGGTTTTTGTGGCGAAATAGCCCTACAATTTGACTAATGAAAAACAGCATTTTTTGTGAACAAAATAATAACTGTTACGATTTCGCGACTACCTTCGCAACACAAAAAAAACGAACACAATGGAAGCCGAAAAGGATTTTGAATACGTTATCGACCGCTTTGCCGACATTAAGATAATGCGGTACAAAGTGCCTGATTTCGAAAATCTTACACTTAATCAAAAGATATTTATCTACTACTTGAGCCAGGCGGCGCTCTGCGGGCGCGACATTCTGTGCGACCAATTCTACCGCCACAACCTGCTTGTTCGCCACACCATCGACGCCATTGTAAACAGTTACGGCGGCAATCGCGAAAGCAATGATTTTAAGCAATTTATGACATATGCCAAGCGTGTCTGGTTCAGCAACGGCATCCATCATCACTACAGTTGCGACAAGTTTTTCCCCGAAATCGGCGAAGAATCGTTCAAGCAATTGATTATCAATTCCGATTTCGAGTTAATGCCAACAGCGGCAGGCGAATCGGTAACGGATTTTGCCAATCGGGTAACCGACATAATCTACAGTAAGACTGACCTTAAGCGTGTGAGTCTCGACAGTAGCGGCGACGTTGTGAAGGCATCGGCAAACAATTTCTACAGCGGTGTGAGTCAGGCCGAAGTTGAAGCCTACAACGCCGCTCTGCCACAACCCGACCCCGAACGGCCTCTGTCGAACGGCCTCAACAGCCGCCTTGTGAAAACCGACGGGCGCATAACGGAAGAGACTTATCGCGTAGGCGGAAAATACAGTGCAGCCATCGAACAGATTGTCAGTTGGTTAGAGAAAGCCGCACCATACGCCGAAACCGACCAACAGCGCCAATGCATCGGCAAACTGATTGACTACTACCGCACGGGCGACCTGCGACTGTGGGACGAGTATAACATTCT
>JAFYYJ010000074.1 GCA_017557605.1 Salinivirgaceae bacterium | reverse complement strand
TATGAAATATGCATTAGTAACAGGCGGAAGCCGCGGAATAGGCCGTGCGGTGTGTGTCAAACTCGCGCAGATGGGCTATTATGTGATTGTAAACTACGTGTCGAACGATGCCGAGGCGCAGAACACTCTCAAACTGATTGAAGAGGCTGGCAGCAAAGGTGAGTTGTTGAAATTCGATGTGTCGAGTCAGGAGGAGGCCGCCGCGAAAATAGGCGAGTGGCAGCAGGCTCACGAAGGCGAATATATTGAGGTTTTGGTAAATAACGCAGGAATCCGCAAAGACAATCTACTGTTCTGGATGGAGCCGCAAGACTGGTACAAGGTTTTGGGCATTGCGCTCAACTCGTTCTACAACGTTACGCGCCCGCTTATGCAGCCAATGTTGCGCAAGAAATACGGCCGTATTATCAATATGGCGTCGCTGTCGGGATTGAAGGGACTGCCTGGCCAGACCAACTATTCGGCTGCCAAAGGTGGAGTGATTGCTGCAACCAAGGCTCTTGCACAAGAGGTTGGCCGTAAGGGAGTTACGGTAAACGCCATTGCCCCCGGCTTTATCAAAACCGATATGGTTGAAGGTCTCGATGAGGCCACTTTGAAGGCACAGATTCCCGTCGGGCGGTTCGGTTTGCCCGAAGAGGTTGCCGACCTTGTCGGATTCCTTGCGTCGCCAAACGCAGCCTACATTACAGGCGAGGTAATCTCGATAAACGGAGGACTTTATAGTTAGGAGTTGAAAGTTGAAAAGGCACAAGGTATAAGTATTAAAAAAGTTATCTGTGTCGTCTGTGCGAGAATCAAAAATGCTGAATTCTAAATTATTAAAAATGAAACGCTTATTACTATCAATATTGATGATGGCCACCTTCGGTTTTGCCTTCGCGCAGAAAGATGTTGCTATCGATAAGATTCTGAAAACCAACGAGAAATATCAGACTATCAGTTGCGATTTCAAGCAGACCAAAACAATGGCGATGGTTGACAAAAAGATTGAGTCAGAAGGCGTTTTGTACTTCAACCGCGCCGATAAACTTAAAATGGACTACTCGAATCCTGCAGGCAACTTATTGCTAATCAGCGGCGAGTCGTTGCTGATGATTCAAAACGGCCGCAAAAATGATTTCAACACCAAGCAGAATGCCCAGATGCGTAATCTGAAAAACACTTTGCTGTTGAGCATTGCTGGCGATGTGAACGCCGTGGCAGCCGAAAATGGTGCAACGATTGAATTTGCGGAAACTGCTGATTACTACACTTTCGTATTAACCCGCACCGACAAGAGCGTCAAAAGTCGTATGTCGAAACTCGAGTTGAGTTACAGCAAAACCGACTGCTCGCTCTGTGTGATGAAAATGGAGGAGCCCAACGGCAACTTCACCGTCTATGACACGCCTGTCAAGACGTTCAACCCTGAAATAGCCGCTGGAACGTTCGATAAACCAAAAAAATAGGGATTAAAGTGTAATGTGAGAGTGAATAGAGTTTACTAAACAGCGAAGCGCTAACCCCTCTAAACATTAAACTTCTAAACACTTACCACTAAACACTAATCATTAATCATTATTCAAACCTCATCTTTACAGCAAAAGCCATTCTGCTGTCGTTCAGGCCGTTCACAACAAACTCGTTGTCGGCGGTTTGCTGGCGTAGGAGAGTGGTGTCGGTGTTTATGGGCAGCTCGTGGTTGAAATTGATATCGACTGATTGTGCCAAATGCGAGTTAAGATACTCACTGTCAATGGTATCGGCGGCCCAATCCAAATAACGCATGCTGGTCAGATGGTTGTTCATGTCGAGGTCGCTGAACATTACGCGGCGCGATGTTACAGCTGATTTTTCGCTGTCGGCTTGCGGCACCTTAATGGTGTTAAGCGGCAGATGCTCCTGCTCAAGGTTGAACTTTTCAATCCCGCCCACAATGTTCTGCACGTTGCATAGTGCGCGGTTCTCGAAACTCATTATCACCCAGTCCGATGCACCTTCGGCAAGCAATGTGCCGTCTTCAGCGGCTATCTGGAAGTAACGTCGCGCAAACAGCCGGTTATAACCTGAAGGCCAGGTTGTCACATTCACTTTTTGATGCCATGTAGGTGTCTTGTGAATATCGAAATGAACCTTTGATAGCGCCCAAAAGGCATTGTGGTTGTCCTGCAGACTTTGATGCCCTATGCCCAGCAATTCGGCGTGCATGCTTGCCGCTTCAATAAAAAACGCGAACAGAGTGCCAGGCTTCGCATATTTGCGTGAGTCGGCATTGTTTGTATATACCTGGAATGTAGTAGAGAATTTATCTGCCATAAACTTGAAATTTCGCTTGCCAAATGCAAATTATGTGCCAATGAAAGGTTAGAGGTTAAGAGGGGAAAGTTGAGATTTAAGTTTAAAGTTTAAAGTTTAAAGTTGAACAAGTTTAAAGTTTAGCGCTTTGCTGTTGAGAAAGTTGAGCATCTAAACTTTCAGTCTTTTGCTTTATCACTTATGCCTTGTAACTTATCACTTGTAACTCTAAAAACAAAAAAGCCCGACCCAAATCTGGCCAGGCTTGTCGGAGTTACTGGATTTGAACCAGCGACCTCTACGTCCCGAACGTAGCGCGCTACCAACTGCGCTAAACTCCGTGTTTTGCGACTGCAAAAGTAATAAAATATGCAACCAACAGCACGCTATCGCATTTTTTTTAGCGAATGCTGTAAATAAAAATATTAATTGGTTGTAATTCAATACGATGCCATTATTTATTACTGTCATTCTGACGAAAGTCAGAATCTCCTCAATTATCACAAGATGCCGAAACAAGTTCGGCATGACTGTTTTTGATTCTGACGAAAGTCAGAATCTCTTCAATAAAGAGAAGATGCTGAAACAAGTTATGCGTGACTGTAATTGTCATACCGATGAAAATCGGATTCTATTCAATTATCACAAGATGCCGAAACGAGTTCGGCATGACAGGCGTCATTCCGATGAAAATCGGAATCTTTTCAATAATCACGAGATGCCGAAACAATTTCCGCATGACATAAAAAATATATCTTTACTTCATGTCGGCAATTACTAATAAAACGGGATACATCTATATTTTGACAACCGAGAATAATAAGGTTATGTATATCGGTGTAACAAGTAATCTTGTCAAACGTGTTTATGAACATAAAACGCATGTTTATAAAGGTTTTACAAGTAAATACAATGTTACCAAATTGGTTTATTTTGAGGAATTTCCAGAAATTGAACAAGCTATTTTGCGTGAGAAACAATTAAAAAAATGGCATAGGGAATGGAAAAACCAACTTGTGGAATCAATGAATCCAAAGTGGAAGGATTTGTCAGAAATGATTGGTTTAATAATGGAATAATTCTCTTGTCATTCCGATGAAAATCGGAATTTTTTCAATAATCACGAGATGCTGAAACGAGTTCAGCATGACTGTAATTGTCATTCCGATGAAAATCGGAATCTTTTCAATAATCATAAGATGCCGAAACGAGTTCGGCATGACAGATAAAAATGTGACCATATTTTAATCACGTATACATATAATTTGTATCTTTCCAACCTATTATGTATCAACTAAACATTTATCGTTTATGAAAAATATCAGATGTTTCTTCTTGTCGGTTGCTGCAATACTGGCAACCACAGTGGCAATAGCCCAAAACGGCTTCAATTACCAAGCTGTCATCCGCGATGCCGACGGCAACCTTCTGGCCAGCCAGGACATCGCTTTGCGAATAACACTGAGCGATGGTGACAACGTTTTGTATCAGGAAACGCAGACAAAGCCCACCAACGCCTACGGTGTGGTTTCGATAGTAGTGGGAGCAGGCACGCCAACCATGGGCATGTCGTTCGATAGGATTGACTGGAGCAAAGGCAATATCAGTATGAAAACAGAGTTTGACCCGACAGGCGTTGGTACCGACGACCTATTTGTGACTGTAAGCACAACTCAGCTGCAATCGGTTCCAATGGCCGAGTACGCCAAAACAACCAGCGCTGTTGAAAACCCGAAAAACATTAAGATACAAGCCACAAACGAGACAGGAGAGGAAGAGGCTCTGTTTGAGGTGAAAGATAAAGACGGCAATGTGGTTTTCGCCGTATATAACGACGGTGTGCGTGTCTATGTTGATGACAGCGAACCCAACGGCGGCGGCAAGGCTGCCAAAAGCGGATTCGCAGTGGCAGGACGCTCGGGAAAAACCGGCGAGGGTAACACCTATTTCTCGGTAAACGACCAAGGAACACAGGTTTTCGTTGATGATGAGAGCAACGGCAAAGCCGCAAAAGCAAAATTTGCTGTGGCAAGTGTCGGTAAGAACAAAGCCGGCGAAAGCCTTGTCGATAACTATCTGGTTGTCAATAAGCAGGGAACCAAGGTTTATGTCGATGGCGATGAGAACAAAGCTGCAAAAGCCACATTTGCTGTGGCAAGCGTGCGTAGGAGCAAAGACACCGTTGCCGAGGATTTCTTTGTTATCAACAACGAGGGAACGAAAGTGTTTGTAGATGACGAAGGCTCAAACAAAGCCGCCAAGGCTAAATTTGCCGTGGCAAGTGTCGGTAAGAACAAAGCCGGCGAGAGTCTTGTCGATAACTATCTGGTTGTCAATAAGCAGGGAACCAAGGTATATGTCGATGGCGATGAGAACAAAGCCGCCAAAGCCACATTTGCTGTGTCTAGTGTGCGTAGAAACAAAGACACCGTTGCTGAGGATTTCTTTATTATCAACAATGAGGGAACTAAGGTTTTTGTCGATGGATATTCTGAAAACGGCGACAAGGCCGCCAAAGCCAAGTTTGCCGTGGCAAGCGTAGGTAAAGGCAAAGCCCAAGAGAATATATCCGACAATTATCTGGTTATCAACGATGAGGGAACCAAAGTTTATGTTGACGGCGCGGAAGGCAAAGCTGCTAAAGCTACATTTGCTGTGTCAAGCGTGCGCAGAGGCAAGGGCGATGTTGCCGACGATTTCTTCCTAATCAATAGCGACGGAACAAAGGTGTTTATCGATGATACGGTGCAAGGCAAGGCCGCCAAAGCCAAGTTTGCCGTGGCAAGCGTAGGTAAAAGCAAAGCCGGCGCCAATCCCAATTATTTGGTTATCGATTCCGACAGCACACGTGTCTATATCGACAACACCGACAACGGCAAAGCTGCCAAAAGCGGATTTGCGGTGGCCGGAAAGAGCGGCGGCAAGGGCAACAATGCCGATATATTGAAAGTTACCAAAGACAGCACCCGCGTTTATGTTGACGGTGGCGGAGCCAAGAGCGGCTTCGGCGTTGAAGGTAAAGACGGCGCATCTGACGGCAAGAGTGGTTTTGCTGTAACGGAGAAAGGCGCAAACGGCAACGCTGGTTATATGAATATTACGGCGGAGAACTTCTTTGCAGGTTATGATGCCGGCCAGAATACTGTCAAAACTAATTTGTATCCCGACCGCCCTGACCGTCCGTATTATGTGGGTGTTGACAATACGTTTGTTGGAAACAACGCAGGAATCGCAAATGTTACTGGCGACAAAAACGTATTTATAGGCGCAAATGCAGCAAAAAACATAACAGGAGGAGGCCGGAATGTGATAATAGGTTCCGATGTGGCAATGGGTTCTGACACTGCAGTTGCTTATAATGTCCTTATTGGTGATATGGCTGGATATAAAATCAGAAGCAACACTAATGTGATGATTGGTTCAAGCGCAGGTTTTTCAACCACCAAAGGCTCAAACAATGTTTTTTTAGGCAACAACGCAGGATGGAGCAACAAAACAGGAAAATATAATATAGCCATAGGTAATGAAGCCGGATATTTAAACGTAACGGGCGATAACAATGTCGTTTTAGGAAATGATGCAAGCCGTTGGAGCAAAGGTTCTAACAATGTGATGTTGGGTTATAGAGCCGGAAATTATAACAAAGAAGGTTCAAGCAACGTTGTTATAGGTACTCAAGCAGCTGACAGTGCTAAAAGCATGACACGTACCATTGCCATTGGCGAGAATGCTGGTCGGGGCTCAGAGTCATCAACCTCAACCGATGATGTATTTATTGGTTATCAATCTGGTTACAAAAACACCACAGGCAAAAACAATGTCTTTTTGGGCAATAATGCAGGATATGCTAATACCACAGGTTCCGAAAACGTATTTTTAGGTGACAGCGTCGGTTATAGTAATACTTCTGGCTATAGCAATGTTTATATCGGAGACAACGCTGGTAATAAAAATATAGGCGGCATTATGAACGTATTCTTAGGATACCATGCTGGTTACAACACCAACGGCAAACATGAAAAAATTTACCCACCTTATGGTGGGCGTCCATATTACGATTATACCGGCTCATACAACGTATTCTTGGGTAATGAAGCAGGACGTAGCAATACCAAAGGTATGAGAAATGTGTTTATAGGAAATACTGCAGGCTATAGTAACACTACAGGTGGAAACAATGTGTTTTTAGGAAACAATGCAGGTTCTAGTAATGCTACAGGTGAAAACAATGTTGTTTTAGGTACAGATGCAGCAAGTAACGGTAATATGAGCCAGTCGGTAATTATTGGTGATGAAGCAGGTATGGAAATAGAAGAGTCAATTAACGATATATTTATTGGTTATAGGGCTGGATATAGTAATACTACAGGTGAAAGCAATGTTTTTATGGGCACCCAAGCAGGCTATAGTAATACTACAGGTGAAAACAATGTGTTCATGGGAAACATGGCCGGATATAGCAATGAATCAGGCGGTGCAAATACATTTATTGGTGACAGTAGCGGCTATAGCATTACTACAGGTAACAATAACATTATTATGGGTTTAGCTTCCGGGAAAGGAATGACTACCGAATCCGGAAATATATTTATTGGTGTAAATACAGGAAATGCGCCAGAAGGAATGCAATATCAACTTTCAGCCAAGGCTAACAGTAACATTTATATAGGTCACTCATTGGGCGGATATATGGGAAGCGGAAATCTTATTTTGGGTAATGTTAAAATGGTCAGTGGTAGACATGGCATTTTTAATTTTAATAATGATTCGCCAACACTATTGTCTAATAGAATAACCGATTTGCAAGACAAAGCTGACGAAGGTAACACTTTTGCTGTTGTTCAAGGCCAAAAAGTATTGTTAATGGGTGATTTTCATAATTTATCACTTACAACAGGAGGCGTAATGTATGTTAACGGAAATCTGCTTCCTACAAGGGAATATATTAACGGAAATACGTCTGAACCACTTAAAAGGCGCTATATTGGATTAGCATCCAACAGATGGGATGCTATATATGCTTCATATTCTAATTTGGAAATAACTGACAATGTAACTCGCGACAAAGCAATGCAGATTAATGCAAAAGGCACAAATACATCAAATAATGTATTTGGTTCTCAAACAGATGTTACAGGTAGTGCTAAAGTTGCGTATGGTGACCGTATAAACATATCTACAACATCCAGTTCAATTTATGTTTTCGATGCTTATGTATCAAACACTGCATCAACCGACAATGTTTATGCCGTAAACTCAGTTGTAGATAATGAAAAGCCAGGCTGCACTAATATTGCGGTGCGTGGGGCCACTCGTAGGAATCCAAATTCAACAACATCAAATTATGCAAAAAATAACTATGGTATTTGGGCACAAGCAAGTGGCGGTTCAAATCAGAATGTAGGTATTCATGCTTCGGCAGAGGGTAATAACGCTTTTGCTGGATATTTTTTAAATAGAATTTATGTAAACGGTTCGATAATTGAGAGTTCAGATAAACGCCTGAAAAAAGACATTCAGACACTTGACGGAGCATTGGATAAAGTGTTGAAACTTCGTGGCGTAAGCTACTATTGGAAGAATCGCGAGGAGGTGGCCGCAGCCAAAGGCGTTTCGGCTGATAGTTTAGGTTTTGATTATGAAGAAGGCAAGCAGATAGGTGTTATAGCCCAAGAGGTTGAAGAGATATACCCCGAGCTTGTTACGACCGATGCCGACGGCTTTAAATCAGTTGATTACACCAAACTCGCTCCAGTTCTGATTGAGGCCATCAAAGAGCAGCAGCAGCAGATAGACGAGCTGAAACGTTTGGTTGAAGAATTGATGAAGAAACAATAATGTATTTTGTAGAGACGTGCAATGGCGCGTTTCTACCTAAAAAGGTCCCAGCCGTGAGGTTGGGACTTTTTTTGTCATGCTGAACTTGCCCCGATAGCTATCGGGACAGCATATCCATTAATTGGCAGAGATTCCGATTTTCATCGGAATGACAAATTATATTAACTAAAAAAGCCGATTACCTCCTCGGTAACCGGCTTTCACGTTCAAACTTATAATAACCCTTTTTTACTTTGTCTTGAAAGTTTCGATATCGGCAAGGTCCGATTCCTTGATGAATATTGCGCGCATTGCGTTCTGAGTGCGAGCGAACTTCAGGAATACATCGGCCGAGCGGCGGAACATCTGGTCGCGGTTGGCGTCGAGCATCAGCAGGTAGGCCATAATGGTGTAACCTGCCATCTCAACCATACGACGAGCGTGCAGTTCGATAAACTCAGGAGATTCCTTGCTGGTTACGTATGCCACTGCGTCCTCAAATTCTGCAGTCATAGCGTCGAGAGTGTCGTGCATTGGCTTCAAATCGGCGCTAACGGCCTGTGCGGCATATTCCTTCATCATTGTCAGGTAGAAGCCTGTAGTTGCGTAGCGTGTGGCTGCAACAACCTGAAGCTGTGTTGTACCCTCGTAGATGCTGGTGATACGTGCGTCGCGGTAAAGACGCTCACAAGTGTAATCCTTCATAAAACCTGAACCGCCATGAACCTGGATGCAGTCGTAAGCATTCTGGTTGGCGAACTCACTGCCCAAGCCTTTTGCCAGCGGTGTGAAGGCATCGGCCATACGCGAGTAGCGTTTGCACTCGTCGCGCTCTTCAGGTGTCAGTTTGCGCTCTTTGGCAATGTCTTCCAAGGTCTTATACATATCAACAAAACGTGCTGTTTCATAAAGGATTGCACGGTTTGCATCGAGTTTTGCCTTCATTGTGGCCAGCATTTCCGAAACAGCACTGAACTCGATAATCGAGTGTCCGAATTGCTCACGGTCGCGGGCGTAAGAGAGTGCCTCGTTGTATGCGGCCTGTGACAGACCAACCGACTGTGCGGCAATACCCAGACGGGCGCCGTTCATCAGCGACATCACATATTTAATCAAGCCCAATTTGCGGCTTCCGCAGAGTTCGGCTTTAGCGTTGCGGAAAACAAGTTCGCAAGTCGGCGAGCCTTTGATACCCATTTTGTTCTCGATACGGCGCACGGTTACACCACCATTGCGTTTGTCGTAGATGAACATCGACAAACCACGACCATCGCGAGTTCCCTCTTCAGAACGTGCCAAAACCAAATGAATATCAGCATCGCCATTGGTAATGAAGCGTTTAACACCGTTCAGATACCAGCAGTTGTCAGCCTCGCTGAAAGTGGCTTTCAGCATTACCGATTGCAAGTCGGAACCGGCATCAGGCTCTGTCAGGTCCATCGACATTGTCTCGCCGCTGCAGATGCGCGGAATGTAGCGTTGTTTCTGGTCGTCGTCGGCAAACTCGTAGATTGTCTCGGCGCAGTCCTGCAATCCCCAAAGGTTCTCAAAACCTGCGTCGGCGCGCGATACCATATCGGCAGCCATCAGATAAGGAACTGTCGGGAAGTTCAAGCCGCCGTAGCGGTAAGGCATATTCACGCCGCAAAGACCAGCCTTGCGGGTAGCATCGAGATTGACCGATGTGCCGCTGGCGTAAGTTACACGGCCATTGGCGCACACGGGGCCTTCGTGGTCAACACCTTCAGCGTTTGGCGCGATGATGTCGCCGCAAATCTCGCCCACCACGTCGAGCACTTTGTCGTAGTTGTCCATAGCGTCGTCGAAGTCGGCCGGCGCAAATTCAAACTCTGCAGCGTTCGCGTAGCCGCGCTCTTTGAGTTCGACAATGCGTTTCATCAGCGGATGATTCAGATGAAACTTGAGTTCTGGTGTGTCTGTATAAAAATTAGCCATTTCTGTATCTATTTATTAATCATTATTTTGAGTTCTGCTTGTAGTATTTTATCAACTTTGGCAGAACGTCCTCAATGGTGCCGGTAATAACAATGTCGGCAATCTTGTTGATAGGTGCGTTGGGGTCGCTGTTGATTGAGATAATCATACTCGATTCCTGCATTCCGGCAATGTGCTGAATCTGTCCCGAAATGCCGCAGGCGATATAAAGTTTCGGACGAACCGTTACACCTGTCTGGCCAATCTGGCGCTCGTGCTCAACCCAACCTGCGTCAACGGCGGCGCGGCTTGCGCCCACTTCGGCGTTGATTGATGCAGCAAGGTCGAACAGCAGTTGGAAGTTCTCTTTCGAGCCCACACCGTAGCCGCCCGAAACGATAATCGGTGAGCCTTTGATGTTGATTTTCGATTTCTCGATTTGGCGGTCGATGATAGCCACTGCAAAATCGGTGGCGCTCACATATTTATTAACGTCAAGATTGACAACCTCGCCCTTATAGTCGGCCTTGTAGATTTCTTTTTTCATTACGCCTTCGCGAACGGTGGCCATTTGCGGACGGCACTCTGGATTGACGATAGTGGCGATGATGTTGCCGCCAAACGCCGGACGAATCTGATAGAGAAGGTCCTCGTAGCTCTTGCCGGTCTTCACGTCGGTGTGCGGACCGATTTCAAGGTTGGTGCAGTCGGCGGTCAGTCCGCTGTGCAGTTTCGACGACACGCGCGGACCAAGGTCGCGGCCCACGGTGGTTGCGCCCATAAAGGCGATTTGCGGTTTCTGCTCCTCAAACAATCCGCAGACGATTGATGTGTGCGGCAGTGTCTGATAGTGCTCAAGACGATTGTCATCAGCCAAATATACAGTATCAACTCCGTAAGGGAACACTTGTGCCTCAGCACCTTTCAGGTTTGCCCCGATGATGAGCGCCTCAAGTTTGCAGTTGAGTTTGTTGGCCAGTTTGCGGCCTTTGGTAAGCAGCTCAAGGCTTACGTCGGCCACGCGGCCGTCCTCAAATTCGCAATAAACTATTATGTTGTTCATTTTCTGTCTGTTTGAATGTTGGTGAATGATTTTTATCCGATGGTGTGGTTAGCGATGAGTTCCTTTACCAGACCGTCGATTTCGGCGTCGGTGCTGCCCATAACTTTGGCCTCTTTAGCCTGGAAGACAATGTTTTCGATTTGCTTCACTTTGGTTGGCGAGCCAGCCAGACCGAGTTGGTTGGGGTCGCACTCTATGTCGTTCACCGTCCATTCGTTGATGTTCAGGTAGGGTTTCTGCTGTGCCAGTTGCTCAAGAGCCTCGTTTCCGGCGCGCTCGCTGCGGCCTGTGGCCTTTTTGTACTTCATTATGCGTTTGGCGTTGCGGGGACGGCAGGCATCAGCCGAGCCGTTCACCGTAATCAGAAGTGGATAGCTGCCTTCAACAACCTCAACACCGCGCTCAAGGCGGCGTTTGATGCGTATTTTCTTGTCGTCGGCGCTCACAATCTCTTCAGCGTAGGTAATCTGCGGTATGTCGAGCTTTTCAGCAACCTGCGGGCCCACCTGCGCGGTGTCACCGTCGATAGCCTGACGTCCGCAGATGATGATGTCGAAATCCTTGATGCGGCGGATGGCGCACGACAGAGCGTACGATGTGGCCAGTGTGTCGGCTCCGGCAAAAGCGCGGTCGGTAAGCAGAATGCCGTTGTCGGCGCCACGGTAAAGGCCTTCGCGCAGAATCTCGTTAGCACGGCCCGGACCCATAGTCAGCATTGTTATCTCTGTACCGGCAAACTGGTCTTTCAGTTTGAGAGCCTGCTCAAGAGCGTTCAGGTCTTCGGGATTGAAAATTGCCGGTAATGCGGCACGGTTCACAGTGCCGTCTTCTTTCATAGCGTCTTTGCCGATGTTGCGGGTGTCGGGCACCTGTTTGGCCAAGACAATGATTTTTAGTCCTTTCATTAATATTATAAGTTTAAAAAATGATTCCGATATTGTCATACGCAGGCGCTTGCGCGACTCTGCGAGAAAAAATACCGCACCATTTGAACAAAAAGCGTGCAAAAGTCGATTTCGGAAAAATAATTTTCAGAACAGGCCCACCAATGCGTTGTTTTTCAACAGTATTTAAAAAACAATATGTCGAAATTCAATTTTGTAATGCAAATGTTTGCAAAAAAAATAGCGCAAGCATCATTTTTTCATCATCAATAAATATATTTGGGAATAAATCAGACTCGAATATGGAAATGGAGAATACCGTTACGATGTTGGTCGCTGAAAAAACTCAATTTATTCAAGATGAGTATCTTCCGGCCGGCCAAGATGAATATTATCTTCGTAACAAACAGACAAACGAGCCAGCCGGCGGTTGGAGGCATCTGCGCTCCGACGAGATAGAGCGGCTTGTGAAAAACAACAATAGCTGCGAGAATTGGGACAACTTTCTGGTTACCGACAATTTCAATCCAAAACTGATAAAAAACAGCAAATTCTTCGGGTTGGTGCGCATTGGCGACCTTAGCGACGCAATGCTGCAATATCACGACCTGAGGCTGAAAGTGGGCATAACCAACAGTGTCATAACATCTTGCGACATAGGTAACAACGTGGCTATTCACGATGTGCATTACCTGTCGCATTATATAATAGGTGATATGTGCATCATCTTCAATATTCAGGAGATGTGCTGCACTAATCACGCTAAATTCGGCAACGGCATTGTGAAAGACGGCGAGCCGGAAGATGTCCGCATCTGCCTCGATTTGATGAACGAGACAGGTTGCCGCAAGGTTTATCCGTTCGACGGAATGATTGCCGCCGACGCCTATTTGAGCGCCAAATTCATCGACGACAAGCCGCTTCAGGTCAAGCTTTCATACCTGACACAGAATAAGTTTGACTCGCGCCGTGGCTACTACGGAACCATTGGAACCAATTGTGTGATAAAGAATTCGAACATCATAAAAGATGTTAAGGTAGGCGACTGCTGCTATATTAAAGGCGCAAGCAAACTGAAAAATATCACTATCAACTCGTCATTCGAAGAGCCGTCGCAAATAGGTGAGAATGTGGTGCTTGTGAACGGAATAGTGGGTTACGGCTGCCATATTTTCTATTCGTGCATAGCCGTTCGGTTTGTGCTTGGCAACAACTCGAACTTGAAATACGGTGCTCGCCTAATTCACTCGTTCCTAGGCGACAACTCGACAATATCTTGCTGCGAGGTGCTTAACAATCTGATATTCCCGGCTCACGAACAGCACCACAACAACTCGTTCCTGGTGGCTGCCGTGCTCAAAGGACAGACCAATATTGCCGCCGGAGCCACTATGGGCTCGAACCACAACAGCCGCACCAACGACAATGAGATAGAGGCAGGGCGCGGATTCTGGCCGGGCTTGTGCTCAAGTGTCAAGCACTCATGCAAATTCGCGTCTTACACGCTTTTGAGCAAGGCCGATTACCCGTCGGAGATGAGCATTCCGCTGCCATTCGCACTTGTAAACAACAATGTCAGCCGCAACGAGCTTGAGGTGATGCCGGCTTTCTGGTGGATGTATAACATGTACGCCTTGGCGCGTAACGCTTGGAAATATCAGAAGCGCGACATCCGTAAACGCAAATTCCAGCATATCGAATTCGACGCCTATGCGCCCGACAGCATGGAGGAGGTAATAACAGGCCGCAAGCTGCTCGAGATTTGGACCGCCAAAGCCTGGCTGCGCACTCAGGACAAAAATGTTGACGGAAAAAGCGACAAAGAGTTGCGTCAGATTGGTCAGGAACTGTTGCGTGGCGACAGTAAAGTGGTTGATAATCTGCAAGTTTTCGGTGAGAATATGGAAAAAGGCAAACGCCGTGTCCGGATTTTGAAAGTCTATCGCTCGTATCATGCTTATGGCGATATGCTTGTGTATTACGCAGTTAAGAACGCAATGAAATATCTGCAAGACAATCCGCAAGCTAAATTCTCGTCAATTGCGGGACTTGTCACAGGACGCCGTCAGAAGGAGTGGAGTAACCTTGGCGGTCAACTGATGAAAACCGATGATTTAGACCAACTTCGCGAAGATATTCGCCGCGGCAAACTCGACTCGTGGGAGGCTATCCATAACCGCTACGATGAAATTTGGGAACGCTATGACACCGACAAAATGTGCCACGCTTACCAATCGCTCTGCTATCTGCTTGAAACCGAAACTATTACTGACGAAATGTGGCGCGATGTGCTGAAACGTGCGGTTGACATTCAAAAGTATATTTGCGACCAGGTCTATCTATCGCGCAAAAAAGACTACGACAACATCTACCGCCGCCAGACTTACCGCAACAGCGAGGAGATGATTGCCGCCATTGGACCGCTTGAGGATAATAGCTTTATTCAGCAAGTTCGCACTGAAACTGAACAATTTAACACTAATATAGAACAGATGTATAACCGTTTTTAAAACTTAAACTTATGAACTTAAAAGACGAATGTTATTCGAAATACGCTCTTGTACAAGAGATGATGGGCACTGTTGAGACAGTGAGGAAATTCGAACCTTCGGTAACACGCGGCATTGCCGATGTGTTGCGGCAATCGCAGCGGCTTTATTTGACAGGAGAGGGTTCGAGCCGTATTTTCCCGGCCAAAAACGCAATGCGCAAGGCAAAACGCTGGGGACTCGATGTCAACATACAAACCGATGGCTCGCGCCAGTCGTATGAATATGATTTATCGAAATTCACTGTTTGCTGCGCTTCAAACTCGGGCCGCACCAAAGAGGTGATTTTGCTTGCCAAAAAGCTTTTTGAGTCGGGCAAGAAAGACATTTTCGGCTTGACTGCCTGCCCCGACACTATGCTTGCAAAAAACTGCGCTAAAACGCACATTCTTAACTGTGGTTGGGAGCAAGCCGTGGCAGCAACCAAGAGCGTTGTTGAACAAGCATTGTATTATGAATCAATACTTTGGAATTATCAGAGTGTTGACCGTTCATCGGAATTGAAACAACTGCCTGAACTGCTTGAGAGCGCTCTCACAATGCCGATACCGCAGAACATTGTCGGTTATGTAAAAAATGCCGAGACAATCTATTTCTCAGGTTACAATGATGGTGTTGCTGAAGAATTGACACTGAAAACCAATGAGATAACTCGTCGCAAGTCGGACTATTTGGAGGGCACCTACGCCGTTCACGGCATTGAGGAAGTGATGAGTCCAAGCGACATTGTATTTGTGATAGACCCGATTGAGGAGGAGATTGAGAAATTCAACGATGTGCTGGCAAAAGGCGTCGGACTTAAGGTTGTCGCCATTGCCGACCATGACACTCCGTTCCAGACAATCCGCGTGCCTGAGGCCGGCGATTTCAAGCCATACGTGATGCTCTGCGCCGGTTGGAATCTGCTTGTTGAGATTGGTCTGGCAACAGGTATCAACCTTGACAAACCGGAACGTGCTCGTAAGGTTGGAAATGAGTTGATTCTGTAATTGAACTGAATAAACAGAAAAAGCCGAAAATCAAACTGATTTTCGGCTTTTTTTATGTCTTGCAACGAACTTCTATTCGAAGCGTTTTAGTGTTATGATTACAGCTCCGTTGCCGCCACGGCTGCCATAAATGGCTGTGCTGCCGTCTTTCAGAACCGAAATGTCTTTTACATCGCACGGCGTTATATTGCTGAGCGTAGTAACTTCTTTGCCGTCAACAATCAATAGAGCGCACTGTTGTCCGTTGAAAGTCTCGTTGCCACGAATTGACACGCAACTACCAATGACTGAGAGACTTGTGAAATTCTCGCTCAACAACTCATACATATCGGTGTAGCGGCAATAGTCTTTGCCCTTCGGAAGGCGCGACACAGCGGTTGTGCGGTCTTTCTCTTTGATGTAGCCGTAACCAATGGCCACATCGATGTTCTCTTCCGACAGAGGAAAGGTCATAATGGCGATAATGCTGTCGTTAATACCAGCCTTGATTTTTTTCTTTTCGGTTTTGAACAGATTGCCGGAGAATATAAGCACATCTTTATCAGCGCAAGCTATTGAGAAACAACCGTTATCGTCGGTCGAAACTTTGCTGCCAAGAGTTTTTGAAGCAACCGTCAAGCCGCGGACGGGCATGTCACCAAGAGTAAGCGCGCGTCCCGATACAATTTTGGTTACAGGTTCCTGTGCGTTAGCCAGCATCAATCCCATTGACACTATTGCTGTTAGAAGTAGTTTAGTCATACATGTAAGATTTTATTGCCGCTAATTTAGCATAAATCAGATAATTTGCATCTGATTTGAAAAAAGCTTGTTTTTTCGATAAATACAGCACCGCTATTCCACAGTAACTGATTTGGCCAGATTTCGTGGCTGGTCGACATTGCAGCCGCGCATAATGGCTATGTAGTAGCTCAAGAGTTGCAGCGGCACAACAGTTATCATGGCGCCCACAGCGTTCTCAACCGCTGGAACCTCGATAACATGGTCGGCCATAGCAGCAATGGTGGTGTCACCTTCGGTAATTACCGCAATCACAATACCTTTGCGCGCTTTTACCTCCTGAATGTTGTTAACAATCTTCTCGTAGCCTTTGTCTTTGGTGGCAATAACAATCACCGGCATCTTGTCGTCAATCAAGGCGATAGGACCGTGTTTCATTTCGGCGGCCGGATAACCTTCAGCATGAATATACGATATCTCCTTGAGTTTCAGTGCGCCTTCAAGTGCGACAGGGTAGTAGCAACCGCGTCCGAGATAGAGGGCGTTGCTGCTGTCTTTGTATTTTTCAGCTATCTCTTTAATGTGGTCGGCCGATTTCAGAATATGTTCGATTTTTTCGGGAATTGACATTAGCTCACGTATAAGCTGGTGATAATCAGCTGATTTGATGTTGTATTTTGCACGACCAATCATTAGCGCCATCATAGCCAAGACCGACACTTGTGCGGTAAAAGCTTTGGTCGATGCCACGCCAATCTCGACACCGGCATGGGTATAGACGCCGGCATCAGTCTCACGGGCTATGCTTGAGCCAACCACATTGCAGATACCCAAAACGCAAGCTCCGCATTTTTTGGCAAGCTGAATGGCTGCAAGCGTGTCGGCTGTCTCACCGCTCTGCGATATGGCTATTACCACATCTTCTTGATTGATAATAGGATTGCGATAGCGGAACTCACTAGCATACTCCACTTCGACAGGTATCCGC
Organism: Salinivirgaceae bacterium; assembly: GCA_017557605.1. Classification (GTDB taxonomy): domain Bacteria; phylum Bacteroidota; class Bacteroidia; order Bacteroidales; family SZUA-534; genus RUG13583. Next base: position 6,045 of record JAFYYJ010000074.1, on the reverse strand, counting down.
GCGTATTCCTCAAACAAATATTCGCCCATAAGTCCGGCATGCCACGATGTGCCGCAACCTACAATTATTATTCGGCGTGCGTTCATCAGGCGTGGCATAACATCAATCAGACCTCCAAGCGTTATCTTATCAACCTCTGACAAAACACGACCACGCATTGTGTCGGTTATGCTGCGAGGCTGCTCATAAATCTCCTTCAGCATGAAATGGCTGAAACCGCCTTTCTCAATCTCATCAAAATCGATATCCACTTTCTTGATTTCCGGAGTTACAACCGCATTGTTTATCGATTTGATATTAAGTCCTTCACGACTTATAACAGCTATTTGGTCGTTGTCAAGATAAACAACCTGGTCGGTATATTCGACAAACGGCGAGGCATCGGAACCGATGAAATACTCTTTGTCGCCGATGCCGATTACGAGCGGACTACTCTTGCGTGCGGCAATGAGGCGGTCGGGGTGGTCGGTGCACATAACGACAATGCCGTAAGCGCCCTGAACCTTGCGCAGAGCCAACTGCACAGCATCGTCGGGGCTTATTGGCGACAATTCGTAAATGTACTCAATAAGGTCGGCCAGCACCTCGGAGTCGGTTTCGCTTTTGAAAGTGTAGCCGCGTGTCGTCAGGCGTTTCTTCAAGTTGTTGTAGTTCTCGATAATACCGTTGTGCACAATCACAAACTTGCCGTGCATGCTCATGTGTGGGTGAGCGTTCTTGTCGTTTGGCTCACCGTGAGTGGCCCATCGAGTGTGGCCAATGCCAAGGCAACCGTTGGTGTCAAGCCCGGCAACCGAATTTTCAAGGTCGCTTACCTTGCCGTATTTTTTATACACCGATGTCGATTTGCCGTTGTACAAAGCAATTCCGGCACTGTCATAACCACGGTATTCAAGCCTTTTCAGGCCGTTTATGATTATTGGATAGGCACTTTGTCCACCAATATAACCTACAATTCCACACATATTTCTACAATTTTATGATGCGAAATTAGATATTGTGCGGCTTTTGGATTGTAAGCGTTGCTCTTAATTTTGAAGAGAATAAAACAGCCCCACTCGAAAACTCGAATGGGGCTGTTAAAATAGGGTAGAAGCGTGTTGGTGTTTAATTGTGAATCGGTGAATCCTTTAATCCTTCACGCATTCAATCCTTCAATTAATCAATCCTTGTCTATACCGTCGCTTCCACGTTCCACACAAACGCACGGACGCCAACTTCTTTGTTGCGGTTGTCGAGACGTTTGATGCGGCTCAATAGTTCGGGAACAATCTCATCGTCCACCACGGTAATGATGGCCGAGTTCATTTCGGGCCAGGTGTGCGTTCCGCGGCGCGGCTCGCCGTCAACCGAACCACGTCCCTGAACATCTTCCCAATAGGTGAAACCCTTTATGCCAAGGCGGTCGAGCATATACTCAACACGCTCTGTATTAGCCTGATTGTATACTATGAATACTGCTTTCATTGTTCTTTCAATTATTCTGTTATTCAATCAATCATTCATTCCTTCAATCTATTTGCGATTAAGTCGGCTGTCGTAAACCGAATCCTCGTCCATATCGTAGAAGATGAACGCTTTGCGAACCTCCTCTTCCTTATCACGTTCGCCGTGGCGCGACATAATAGAGTAGAGCACCGGCACAACGAGCAGCGTTACCACTGTCGAAACCAGAAGGCCGCCGATTACCACGATACCCATTGGAATCCACATCTCTGAACCTTCCGACCGACTCAGCGCCATTGGCAGCATACCCAGAATGGTGGTGGCTGCAGTCATAAGCACAGGGCGCAGACGCGATTGTCCCGAAAGGGCGATGGCCTCGTTCAGCTCGTAGCCGCGGTCACGCATAAGGTTGATATAATCGACAAGCACGATACCGTTCTTCACAACAATACCCACAAGCATTACAACGCCCAGAGCGCCAACCATATCGAGTGTGGTGTTGGTCACCCACAGGGCAATAATCACGCCCGAGATTGCGAACGGAATGGCCATCATAATGATGAACGGCTTTTTGAGCGATTCGAACTGCGATGCCATTACAATGAACACCAGCATAATAATCAGCGCCAGCAACATTCCCATATCGGCGAAGGTCTCCTGTTGCTCCTCGTAGTCGCCGCCCACTTTAACCATTATGCCTTGTGGAATGGTGATGTTCGAGATTGTTGCCTTCACGTCTTCGGCAAGTTCGCCAAGCGATGTCTCGTAAGGTATAACGCTCACGGTTACAATACGTTGGCGGTTGCGGCGGTCAATCTGCGGTGGTCCCCAATATTCCTCCACGGTGGCCAACTCTTTCAGTTTGATTTGAGCGCCCGTTGCCGATGGAATTGTCAGATTCTCAAGGTCGGTAATCGAGTTGCGGTTTTCCTCTTTCAGGCGGACAACAATGTTGTACTCGTCGCCGTCCTCTTTCAGGAAGCCCACCGTCATACCATTCACGCGGTTGCGGACATAGGTGGCCACGGTGGCCGATGTGAGTCCGTGCAGCGCCAGTTTCTCTTTGTCAACGGCGATGTTCAATTCCGAACGGTCTTCCTCGCGGCTGATTTTTACGTCGCGGGCGCCCTGAACGCTGTCAACAATCGTTTGGCGGATTTGCTCTGCCAGAAGGTTCGTTTGGTCGAAATCGTAGCCGTATATCTCAACGTCAACGGTCTGTCCGCCCATTCCGCGGCCTGCAGTAGAGCAGAAGTATTTGTTGATTTCGGGGTAGTTTTTCATTTCGTTACGCAGCAACTCGGCCATTTCGAAAATCGTGCGGTCGCGTTCATACATTTTGGTGCAGCGCACAATCATTGAAATCTTGTTGTTGTTGGTCGAAGAGAAGAGTGCACCCACGCTTGAGTTCTCGTTGGTTCCGGCCGATGTTGAGAGAATGACCAAATCGTCGCCTAGAATCTCGTGGAAACGCTCCTCGAGTTTGCGTGCGGTTTTCAGAGTTTCCTCGATGCGTGTACCGCGTTGCAGTTCAACAGTAACGGTTATACGGCCCTCATCGGATTGCTGCATAAAGTCGGTTCCGATGTAGCCCAGAATAGCCGGCAGCAGCGATGCTAAAAAGAACAGCGAGATGCACGCTATTGTTGTTTTCTTGTGGTTCAGGCAGGTGCGCAGCAGACGGGCGTACAAAACATCGAGTTTGTCGAGCAGACGCACCACGGTGTTCTCGTACGACCATTTCTTCGGTTCCTTCTTCTTCTCAACAATCTTGCCGTTCTCGATAACCAGATTCTTACCCTTCAGCATAAGCGAAGCAAGCATAGGCGTAAGCGAGATGGCCACTGTTGTTGATGTGCAGACGGCTATTGTCACAATCCAGCCAAGTTCTTTGAACAGGATGCCGGCCAGGCCCGGAAGCATTGTCAGCGGCACAAACACGGCCACAATAACAAGCGTGGTGGCGATAACTGAAATCCACACCTCGTTGGTGGCGTAGATGGCGGCCTCGCGCGGACTTGAGCCGCGGTCGATATGCTTGGTGATATTCTCCAAAACCACAATGGCGTCGTCAACCACCATACCGATGGCCACTGTCAGTGAGCAGAGCGATATGATGTTGAGTGAGCTGCCCACGGCCAAAAGGTAGATGAAACCAACAATCAAGGCGATTGGGATTGTAAGGCCGATGATGATTGTGGCACGCCAGCGGCCCAGGAAGAAGAGCACAACCAGCACCACAAACAGCAGCGCGTACATAATTGACTCGGCAAGGCTGTTGATGGCGTTCTGAATCTCTTCCGATGAGTCGTAAATCATTTCAATTCCAAGGTCCGACGGCAGTTGCGGCAGAAGTTCTTCGAACGTTTTGCGAACGTCCTTGCAAATCTGCACCGTGTTGGCGCCCGATTGCTTGGTAATCAGCATACGCACACCGTCGCGGCCGTTGATTTTCTCGTCGAGCGACAGGTCTTTGATGGTATCGCGCAGGGTGGCGATGTCGCGCACAAAAATCTGCTTTCCGTCGGGTGTGGTCGAAACCACAATATTGTTGATTTCGGCGCTCTCGGCATACTCGCTGCGCACCTGAAGCGCGTACTGCTCTTTCTGCATTTTCACGCTGCCCGACGACATATTCAGGTTGTTGCTGCTGATGGCCTGTCCCACAAGTTCGAGCGGAATTCCGTAGGCGTCAATCTTCTCTTGGTCGATGTCGATATAGACATACCGCTCAGGCGCACCCGACACCGAAATGTTACCGATGCCGTTCACGCGGTTAAGCTGCGGAATGATGTCGTCGTCGATAATCTTCTCAAGGCCCGAATAACTCTCGTGGGCGGTGATGGCGTACTGCATAATAGGCATTGCGCTCGAGCTGAACTTGAAGATGAACGGGGTAGAGCAACCGTCGGGAAGGTTGTCCTTCACCATATCCACATACGACCGCACGTCGTTCACAATGTCCTCAAGGTTCATTCCCCACTCAAATTCCATTGTCACCACCGAGATGTTGTCCTTCGACACGGTGTTCATTTCTTTCAGACCGTCGACTGAGTTCAGCGTGTTCTCCATAAGTTTCGACACGTTGGTCTCAATCTCGCTCGCGTTGGCGCCGGCGTAGGTGGTCATAACCATTACGTACGGCGGGTCCATTTCCGGAAATTGGTCGATTGGCAGCTGCTTCAGCGAGAAGAGTCCAATCACCATAACCGCCACAAAAATCAGCGATGTTGTAACCGGATGGTTTATTGATGTCTTGTATATACTCATTTTTCTATCTTGTTTGAAGTCAGAAACTTAATACCGATGTTATTTCACGATGTCGAGTTTCGAGCCGTCGTTCACGTGGCCTTGGCCAACGACTATAAGTTCGTCTTTTTCAGTCAGTTCGTCAGAAATAATCTCAACATTCTCGTCGAAACGCTGACCCATTTTCACAGCCACGCGCTTGGCCACGCCGTTGTCGTTGATGAAAACGTAGCGGTCGTTCGAGCCAATTTGTTTAAGCACAGCCTGATAGGGGGCGATGATGACTTCCTGTTTCGATATCGGCATTGTGGTGCGCACAAACATTCCGGGACGCAGGAAGTTGGCCTTGTTGTCGATTTTGATTTTGGCTTGGAAAGTGTGGCTTGCGGCGTCAATTGTGGGGTGCACAATCTCAACTGTGGCCTTGAATTCCTTGTCGGGATAGATTTCCGACTTCAGCGTCAGCGCCATTCCCTCCTTGATGTGCGGGAAGTACGACTCAGGGATGTTGATGTAGGCTTTCAGCACGTCAATCTGAGTGAGTGTAAGGATTGCGCCACCACCGTAGAGTTCGCCGTCCTCGTAGTTCTTGGCCGAAATGCTGCCCGAGAATTTGGCTTTCACATAGGTGTTCTGCTGCAGAAAGTCAAGATTCTGCTTTGCCTGCTCGTAGCCAACCTTTGTTTGGTCGTAGGTCTGCTGCGACACGTTGCCGCTCTCTTTCAAGGCTTCCATACGCTCCATTTCGGTTGTCAGGTTGTCGTAGGTGAGTTTGGCGGTCTTGTACTGCGTTTGGTCCATACGCACCAAATCCTGTCCCTTGTTCACTTTGTTGCCAATCTCAACGTAGATGTGCTCAATGGTTCCGGTCAGCGACGGGGCGATGTTCATTGTCTCGTAGCCCTGAAGCGTTGTCGACACCTCATAAACGCGGTCAATCGAAACTTTCGAAAGTTTCTGCACCTTCACCTTCTCAACACGGGCCATAGCGGCCTTTTTCTCTTCTTTTTTGCAGCTTGCCGAAGCCATAGCCACGCCAACAATAACTGCAAAACTGATTAAATTTCTGATTTTCATTTTCTTATATGTTATTTTGATTATTGATTATTGTCGTTGTTCAAAAGTTTCTCAAGTTCGATTTGTGCCGTTACAAGCTCCATAAGTGCCTGAACGTAACTGCTTTGCGCCGAAATAAGGTTTGTTCCGGCGTTTGTCACGTCAAGGCTCGAAGCCACACCTTGCTGATATTTCTCGCTTGTCTTGTCGAACACGCGCTGCGTAACCTCGGTGTTTTGCTTTTGAGCCTCGTAGCTCTCGAAAGCCGAAGCCAGGTTGTATCTCAGCTGACTG
>JAFYYJ010000073.1 GCA_017557605.1 Salinivirgaceae bacterium | reverse complement strand
TCTGCTGAACAAACTGAAAAAGTTGGTTAAGGCGACTGGTATCAAGCAAGTGGGTGTGGCTGGCGGTGTTTCAGCCAATTCGGGGCTGCGTCAGGCGCTGCTCGACTACGGCGAACGCGAGGGACTGAAAATCTTCATCCCAAAGATTTCGTTCACTACCGACAACGCCGCAATGATTGCCATCACGGGCTACTATAAGTATCAGGCGGGGCTGTTCACCACACAGGATGTGGCACCGCTGGCTAGGATGGATATAAAATGAAACGCTAACGCTGACACTGACGCACATTCAATTAGTCAATTAACAATTAACAATTAATAATGAACAATTAAGGACATCAGACAACAGAAAATGAATGATATAAGTGGACAATATGTCCGTTGACCGTAGTCTGTAGTCCGTAGTCAAAAAAACAGTATTTTATGAGCATTTTCGAATCAATCATCATCGCCATTGTCGAAGGACTGACAGAGTTTCTGCCGGTGTCGTCGACGGGCCATATGATAATAACGCAAGGCCTGCTGGGCGTTGAGAGCGACGACTTTGTGAAGGCCTTCACCGTGATAATTCAGTTTGGTGCCATTTTGTCGGTGGTGGTTCTCTACTGGAAGCGTTTCTTCCGACTGAACAACGAGCCCGCACCCGAGGGCACATCGGCCGTGCAGCGTTTTCTGCACAAGTTCGATTTCTATTGGAAACTGCTGGTGGCCTTTATTCCGGCAGCAGTTATTGGTCTGCTTTTCAGCGATAAAATCGACGAAATGCTTGAGAGTGTGACGGTTGTGGCCGTAATGCTGGTTCTGGGCGGCATTTTTATGCTTTTCTGCGACAAGATTTTCAATCACGGCAGCGACGAGACCAAACTGACCGAGCGCAAAGCGTTGTATATCGGTCTGTTTCAGTGCATTGCAATGATTCCTGGCGTGTCGCGCTCAATGGCGACAATCGTAGGCGGTATGGCGCAGAAACTCACTCGCAAGGCTGCTGCAGAATTCTCGTTCTTTTTGGCCGTGCCCACTATGTGCGCCGCATCGGGCTACAAACTGCTGAAACTCATTTTGTCGGACGAGGGAATACAACTGCTAACCAACAATTTAGGTGTGCTCATCATTGGCAACGTGGTTGCTTTTGTTGTGGCTCTGCTTGCAATGAAGTGGTTTGTGGCATTTCTGACCAAATACGGGTTCAAAGTTTTCGGCATCTACCGCATCATCGCCGGCGGATTGATTCTGCTGCTTATGGCGTGCGGGGTTAACTTGACGGTGTAAAAAACGTAAACAGAAAACGAAAAGGCAAAAAGAACTTAATACTATTAAAAATGAAAATAGATGTTTCCGCAGATGCAAAAAATGACTCTTGGACATTAAATAGTTACAAACTTTCAATTCAATTAAGTAACGATGTCGAAGTTTCGAAAAAACTATCCGAAAATGAATTAAAAACATTATTGAACGACATCTCAACGGTTCTTGGCTACAAACCAATAATGGACACATTTAATTGCACTTTAAAAGATGCGAAAGATATAAAGGACGTAATTGACAGAAATCCAAATTGCCGTAAATGCGACTTAAAAATGATAGAGTGTTATAGATGTTGCAAAGTTTGTGAAAGCCCATTGGAAAAGGCCTTGTTATTAGCATTGACAAGAAATAAAATAAATGTAGAACTTCAATTTAGGGTAAATAAGGATAACACGACTTCTCATTTTCCCGACCCGGTTGACCCTGCAAAAATCCTAACTATTCCTGATTTTTACATCGAAACCGAGGATAAGAAACTTTGCATATACACCGACGGGCATACTTATCACGAAAGAACGGAATATCAAGCGGTAAGAGATAGGAACATTGATAGGGAATTACAAAATATGGGGTACATTGTACTAAGATATACAACATCAGAAATTAATCAGAAACTTAACGAAGTTGTGAAAAACATTAAAAAGACAATGGGACTACAAGAAAATAGCAATGCTTCGAATGGAATTTAAACCCGTTAAACAGCGAAGCGTTTCAACCTATTAAACTTTAAACTTATAACTTCGAAACTTAAAACTTAAAACTCAAATGGATAGTTCACTTTTCCAACACATCGGGCAGTTTAAGAAACAGGCCAAAGGCAAGATTCCGGCACAGTCGCTCAGCCATCAGCTGCTGACAAAAACCATCAATCTGCTGTTTCCAATTCTTTGCGACGATGACCAATCGACCGAGGCGCGCTACTACGATATGCGCCACCTGATG
>JAFYYJ010000072.1 GCA_017557605.1 Salinivirgaceae bacterium | reverse complement strand
GCATTGGTCAAGAAGCATTCCGTAATTGCAAAAGTCTAACTTCGGTAAGTCTTCCCCAAACAATTAAAAGCATAGGAGAGCGAACGTTTGAAGGTTGTAGTAGTTTGACGGCAATATCCATTCCTGATTCAGTTATTAATATAGGTAGGTTTGCATTTCTCAACTGTGAGAAAATGGATACAATTACACTTCCTGAAATGCTCACATGTATTGAAGTAGGTCTATTTCAAAATTGCAATTCACTAAAGTCTATTGTTATCCCGAATACAGTTGAGTACATTGGCGAATCTGCGTTTGAAAATTGTATAAGCCTTACATCGGTAGTTATTCCCAATTCTGTAACGAGCATTAAACGTGATGCGTTTGAATCGTGTTTTTCTTTGCAGAAAGCCGAATTCGCTAGTATTGAGAGTTTATGTGCAATAGAATTTAATTCGGATTTTACCTATCCTTATTGTAGTTCCAATCCTTTATCGTTTGCTCATCATCTGTATGTCGGCGGAAAAGAAATAAAAGATTTAGTTATACCGGAATCTGTTACGGCTGTTTCTAATGTAGCCTTCATAGGTTGCAGTAGTTTGTCATCGGTAATCATTCCAAATTCTGTGAGAAGCATAGGGTTTTATGCATTCCGATATTGCGATAGCTTAGCAGTGGTAATCATTGGAGATTCTGTTAAAAACATTAGCGGTTCTGCGTTTGTTAATTGCAATAATCTTAAATTTAACGAATACGATAATGCTTTGTATTTAGGCAACAATGATAATCCTTATGTCGCGTTATTCCACGCTAAATCGACTGATATAACATCAGTTAACATTCCTAAGTCTGTGACGAGTATTGTTGAAAATGCTTTCAATTCGTGCAGTAATCTTTCAACTGTTATTATTCCGAGTGCGGTAACAAACGTTGGGCCTAATGCTTTCTATTATTGTCAGAATTTGAAACAAATAGTTTGTTTAAATATTAATCCGCCAACTTTGGAAAGCGACCCTTTCGAACAAGATACCATTTATGTTCGTTCGAAGTCGATTAACACATACAAGGCTGCGCCAATATGGGAACTTAAAGAGATTATGCCAGTCTACTTAATAACAGCCAAAAGCACTGATAATACAAAAGGCATTGTGCAAGGTGATAGTTTATTGTTGGGCAACAGTCCTGCAATTATAACAGCTGTACCAGCTGCAGGCTACCATTTTGTAAAATGGAGTGATGATAATACCGATAACCCACGCACATTGATTGTTACTGAAGATATTGTTCTTTCCGCTGTTTTTGAGGCAGACGAGAATCAAGGCGGAAACGAGCAAGGTGGTGGAAACGAAAACCAAGGAGGCAATGAACAAGGTGGAGAAAATCAAGGTGGTAATGAGAACCAAGGCGGAAACGAAGGAGGTAATAATGAAGGTGGCAACGAAAACCAAGGTGAAAATGGGAACCAAGGAGGCAACGAGCAAGGTAATGGTAACGAGAGCCAAGAAGGAACCAACGAAGGCGGAAATGAAAATCAAAATGGCAACGAAAACCAAGGCGGAAACAACGAAGGCGGCAATGAAAATCAAGGGAATAACGAGCAAGGCGGAGGGCAAGGTAATGGAAATGAAAATCAAGGCGGCACAGAAAACAATCCTACCACCGCCATTGCCGATGATGCTGCCAGCGTAGTCAATATCTACGCCTCCGGCAAAACCATTGTTGTTAAAAACGCCACAGATGAAGTCCGTGTTTACAATGCAATGGGCAAATTGGTGGGTAGAGACGTTGCGCGCAACGTCTCTACAATAAGAATCAATAATTCAGGTGTTTACATTGTAAAAACTGGCAACGTAGTGAAACGTGTTATGGTGAATTGAAAATTGTGTAATTAATTGATAATGTGTTGTAGAGACGTCATAATATGGCGTCTCTACGTGTTTTAATCCAAACTATCGCGGCGGAATCGGTCAAAAAACATCGATTTCGCCGCGATTGTATAGTGTTTACAACTCAAATTCCCAAGATTTTAACTTGGTGGCGGTTGATTATAGCCGCGTTATTCCTCATCTGCCAAAATGCCGAAAACCTGACCTTTCACGAGCCAACTAACGCCGAAGAAAGTGAGAGCGATTGTCTCTACAATAAATGTCTTTGCAAAAAAATGTATTGGCAATGGCATCAGTATTAAAGCGGTCAGCATTCCATATCCGCAGACGCGATAGATAATGTTCCTTGTCTTCTTTTGTTTGGTTTGTTTACTTTTTTCATCCTTGCTTCTTGTAAACAAGAAAAGGCTGTTAAAAGCAAGCAGTAAGAAGAAACAAACTGCAGATACACTGTGAATTATGTGAGATATGTTTGCTGGCAATTGAAACAATCCAACCTTATCTGGGGAAACACAGCAGTGGCAAGGAAACAGGACAATCAGTAGTCCGCAGACACCGGACAGTGTTGTTATAATGTCGTCTATTGGTTCGTAGCTGTCGTAGCACATTAAAACAACGGCTGCCGTTGTAAGTATTCCGGTAAGTGCCGGGGTAAGATAGTATGTGGCTGAAATGGAAAGATTGCTCCAGAAATCATCAGAAAGCTCAATATTTTTTGATACCAAAAATGTGCCTAACAATGCTACCCAAGGAAGTATCATACCCAGGAAACCAATTATGTTTCTGATTCTTTTTAACCATACTAATGCGCTTGTCATATTTCGGAAATATTTTTAGTGTGACATAAAATACAGGTCAAATTTAGGCAACTAACCCAAACTCGCAAACTGGAAGCAACAAAAAAGCCCGACTCATCGTCGGGCTTTTTCATATTGCAAATTACAATTATTTGCTGTTGCGGATGGTTGCCTGTGCGGCTGCCAGACGTGCGATTGGAACGCGGAACGGCGAGCAGCTCACGTAGTTCAAACCTGATTTGTAGCAGAACTCAACCGATGCTGGGTCACCGCCTTGCTCACCGCAGATACCCACTTTCAGGTCTTTGCGGGTTGAGCGGCCGTTCTTGGTTGCCGAAGCAATCAACTGGCCAACACCATCCTGGTCGATAGTCTGGAATGGGTCGGCTGGCAGCATCTTCTTGTCGATGTAAGCCGACATAAAGGCACCGATGTCGTCGCGGCTGAAGCCGAAGGTCATCTGTGTCAAGTCGTTGGTACCGAATGAGAAGAACTCGGCATATTTTGCCATACGGTCGGCTAGCAGAGCGGCGCGCGGAATCTCAATCATTGTACCGAACTTGAAGCCGATTTCCTTCAAGCCGAATTTTGCGCAAACTTCAGCGTATACCTTGTCGACAATCTTGCGGGTGTATTCCAACTCGCTCATATCGCAGGTTACAGGAACCATAATCTCGGCGTGCGGGTCTTTACCGTCTTTAATAAGCTCGGCAGCCGACTCAAAGATTGCACGTATCTGAGTTTCTGAAATTTCAGGATAAGTAACGCCCAGACGGACACCACGGTGACCCATCATCGGGTTCGACTCGTGCAGAGCCTCGCCGCGTTTTGCAACGGCAGCAGCCGAAATGCCAAGAGCGGCAGCCAGTTCGGCTTGTTTCTCAGCACCTTGCGGAACAAACTCGTGCAACGGTGGGTCGAGCAGACGGAAGGTAACTGACAGACCGTCCATAGCCAACAGAGTAGCCTTCATATCCTTCTTCATGAATGGGAACAGCTCGTCGAGAGCCTTGCGGCGCTCATCAGCGTCGGCGCTCAAAATCATCTTGCGAAGCAGGAACAACGGCTCTTCAGAGTTCTTGCCGTAGAACATATGCTCGGTGCGGAACAGGCCAATGCCCTCGGCGCCAAACTCGCGTGCAATGCGAGCGTCGTCCGGGTTGTCGGCGTTGGTGCGGACACCCATTTTGCGGTTTTTATCAACCAAACGCATAAACTCTTGGAAGCGCGGATTCTCCGAAGCATCCATCAGTTTCAGCTCGCCCATATAGGCGTTGCCCTTGGTTCCGTTCAAAGTGAGAGTTGCTCCCTCTTTGAATTCGATATCTGTACCGATGATTTTTGCAGTCTTGTTAACCACATCAACGTGCAGAGCACCTGCACCAACGATGCAGCATTTACCCCAGCCACGAGCCACCAAAGCGGCGTGCGATGTCATACCACCACGAGCGGTGAGAACACCGTCGGCGGCACGCATACCCTCAACGTCCTCTGGGTTGGTCTCTTCACGGACAAGAATAACTTTCTCGCCCTTCTTGTGCCAAGCAACAGCATCTTCAGCAGTGAAGACAACTTTACCAACGGCAGCGCCAGGACCTGCTGGCAGACCTTTAACGATAGGTTTAACACGTTTTTCTTCCGATGGGTTGAGAATCGGGTGAAGCAGCTCGTCCAATTGAGTCGGGTCAACGCGCAGAACGGCGGTCTTCTCGTCAATTAAGCTTTCGTGAAGCATATCCATAGCCATATTCAGGGCAGCGGTGCCAGTGCGTTTGCCGACGCGGCATTGCAGCATATACAGTTTGCCTTCTTGAATGGTGAACTCGATGTCGAGCATATCGTGGAACGATTTCTCAAGAATATCGCGAATCTCAACTAGCTCTTTATATGTCTCGGGCATAGCCTCTTGCATGCTTTTCAGGTGTTGGTTCTGCTCGTTCTTGGTCTCGTCGTTAAGCGGGTTCGGTGTGCGGATACCTGCAACAACGTCCTCGCCTTGAGCGTTGATAAGCCACTCACCATAGAACAGGTTCTCGCCAGTGGCGGGGTTACGGGTGAAAGCAACGCCGGTTGCCGAAGTGTCGCCCATATTGCCGAATACCATCGACTGAACGTTAACGGCGGTACCCCAATCGTCTGGAATACCCTCGATGCGGCGGTACGAAACAGCTTTCTTACCGTTCCAGCTCTTGAACACGGCTTTGATACCGCCCATCAATTGCTCTTTTGCGTCATCTGGGAATTCTTTGCCCAAAACAACTTTGATTTTCTTCTTGAACTCGTCGGCCAGGAATTTCAAATCGTTGGCGCTCAGGTCAGTATCTGAAGCGTAACCTTTCTGTTTCTTGTAGTCGTCGAGCATATCGTCGAGTTGTTTGCGGATGTTGAAGTCAAGACCTTCAGCCTTCTCCATAACAACGTCGGCATACATCATAATCAGACGGCGGTAAGAGTCCCAAACGAAACGCTCGTTGCCAGTCTTCTTGATAAGTCCGGGGATTGTGGCAGAGCAGACACCAATGTTGAGCACAGTGTCCATCATACCAGGCATTGAAGCGCGTGCGCCAGAGCGGCACGATACCAAAAGTGCGTTTTCAGGGTCACCGTATTTTTTGCCCATTATCTTCTCTGTTTCGGCCATAGCAGCCCAAACGTCGGCCTCAAGTTCTGCCGGAAGCTCGCAGTTGTTTTCATAATACTCCGTACAAACTTCGGTTGTGATTGTGAAACCTGCCGGTACTGGCAAACCTAAAAGACACATTTCTGCCAGGTTGGCACCCTTGCCACCCAACAGATTACGCATGTCTGCTTTTCCTTCGGCTTTCTTGTTGCCGAATGTGTAAACACGTTTTTTCTGTGACATAGTAATTAATTTATTATGATAAATGAATTGTTGACTCAATCGGTTTTAACTCACAATGCCGGTTATTGCGCCGGCCTTGCTTTATAAAGAAAAAAGAATGCCGGCAAAACTTTGTCGGCATTCTTATCCTATTGTTATCCTAGTTCAACTGGAAGTTGATTGGCACTGTGTATGACACCTTCACGGGTTTTCCACGCTGCAAGCCTGGTTTGAATTTCGGCAGGCTCTTAACAACGCGGATGGCCTCTTTGTCAAGTATCGGGTCAACACTACGTGCTATCTTCACATTGTCGACCTCGCCCTTCTGATTAACAACGAACTGCACGAAAACTTTACCTGCAAGGCCGTTCTCTTTTGCAATTTCGGGATAAACCACATTTTGAGCGAGATATTTGCGCAATGCAACATCACCACCTGGGAACTCGGGCATGTTCTCAACAATGTAGAACACTTCTTCCTCCTCCACTTCCTCTTCTTCCTGCATTTCGACAATCGCAACCTCGGTGTCTTGGTCGGCCTCAACGTCTTCAATGTCAAGCTCGTCGTCAATATCGACATCGTCGTCAACGATATTGATAACCTCGGCTACCTTTGGAACCTCCGGCGGGGGAGGAGGAGTTATTTCCTGTTGACGGGTGATAGGTATGATTTCCTCTTCGGCAACTACATCTTCAAGCTCGCCGAAGCCTGCGGTGTTTTTCTCATGAACAGTATAGCTGAAAGCGAGGAGCACAACTCCTATAGCCACAACAAAGCCCACTTCCAAAAACAAGCCGCTGTAACGTCTTAAATCGACTTTCGGATTCTTTTTAAGTTCCATAACTTTTTTAATTTTTTCAGTCGCTAAAAGTAGAACTTTTCTAACAATATGACAAAATTTTGGAAAAACTTTTTCTGATTTTTGACTCTGCCTAAGCCTTGCAAGTCATTTTCATTTATACGATTTGTGCGACAATAAAAAAACACCACTCAAGGTAAAAACTTGAATGGTGTTTTATTTGTATAGCGATTTTTCAGAATCAAAGCTATGTCTTTACGGGTTCGTTTTTTTTACGGCACGGATTGGACGTCCTTCGTAGCGGTTGGCATTATTATTTGTATTGATTTCGGTTTCATAACCGCTGAATCCCACGGCCATACTTCCATTATAATATGTGGCAGACCAATACAAACATTGTTTTACAGGGCCCTCAATCACTTCACTGCCACTCATATAGTCCGCTGCCGGCAGGAAGATGTACGTATTTGTTTTGGTTGAATACGTATAAGATGAGTTATGATTAAATCCTTTATCCTTTTCCCTGTAAAACTCTGCCTCATAAACAATGTAGCCAGTAATTCCACTGCCGTCGCCTTTAAAATCATCTGTCCATTCCCAATGACACTCATTCCAAAGTTCCTGAAAATCATCTTTTGTTGGCATAGACCATTCTGCGCCTAATTTTGTAGCAACATCGTTGTCTCCTGAAAGATTTGCACTTATAGCGCCAGCATCAGAAGAATTGTAATCCTCATAGTTGAAATTTGTTCCAGCTTCTGTTGCACCCCACGCAAAGTAATCGCCGCTTTCTTCCTCCGAATTTGCACCAATATTCATTACCGTCCATTTTTTGCCACTGGTCAATTTCAAATCAACATAATCCGCCCTAATAAAACCATTATCATCAATGTAATAGCCATCGTTGACAAGTTTGAATTTTGCTGATTCCACAGCAAGGTCCACAGGCGAATTGACGTTGGCTTTTTTAATCAGAGGCTGGTCTCTAATACCATCTTCATCTTTTATAACAACAACAATTGGATTTTCACTATTATGATATGTGAGCGAACCTTCAAGAAGGATTCCTGGCGTTGTACCCCTATCCGCATCATAATAACCACCATTATTCAAATATATAGTATCTATTCGGGCATCACCTTTTATAGAAACTTTCGGATGAGGTGTGTGGTATGCTCTATATTCATAATTAAGACTTTGAACATACCCACTGTACACTTTTATACCATCGGATTGACCACCTTGAGTGTGATTTTCAACATTTGTATCATTATCATATATCTGAGTTCCTGATTCAACGATAGCAGTCCCATAATAAGCCGCAAGACCTTCATGATTACCAGTGATTTCAACATCCTCTAACAATACGTGTGCGTAAGATTGCACAAAAATGCCACTGCCTCTCCAACAGTTGTATTCATCATACCAATACTTTTCGCCTGTGATTTTTAGATTTTTTATTACGACATCGGTTTGTGCGCCACAATATAATATGGCAAATTCATTACATCCCGTTCCATCAAGCACTGCGTTATTTCTACCAATAAATGTTATTTTAGATGTTCTTTCTGGTATGTTAAAATTCCCCAAAATCGGGCCTTGGGTACCATCTATGTAGATAGTGGCTGAATTTTTTTGTTCAACTACCCAATCGATTGCTGCTTGAATCTCTTCGGCAGTTGAAACCTCAAATTTTCTTTCGAATTTTGCCGTAAAGTACGTTCCATCTTCCTTCTTTTTAATAGTGCGTTTGGCATTAGACCAATCATCAGTCCAGCCAACGAACTCATATCCTTCATCTGCTACAGCATTCAGTACAATGCTGTCACCATCTTGGCATATAAAGTCATTGTAGTAATCTCTATACAGAGAATCGATATCGTTTACTTTCACACCACCTCCGCTGTAGGCACTAATACTAACAATATAGCCTTTGATGAAATTTGCAGTCAGCACGGTGTCTTTTGTTACCGTAATACTCAAAGAATTATTAGTGTTAGTTTCACTCCATCCTGTAAAGATATATTCTTCTTCTTCACAGCGAGAATACAAATACAAACGAGTGTTGGCTTGGCACAGTATCTGATTTCCGACACCTGTATATTGTTGAGACTGACCATTTCCATATACAATAACGTTACCATTGCCTGTCACATTTAAGATGACTTTGCAACTCGTTACGAAATTAGCTGTCAGTTCAATGTCATTTGTTACATTTACTACACGCGGGTTGTCGGTGCTGCCGTCGCTCCAAGTCGAGAACGCAAAGCCTTCATCAGGTTCAGCAACCAGTTTTATACTATCGCCATAATGGTAATTGCCTTCACCACTGCCAATAACAGTTCCGCCCTCCGAAGCTAAAATTGTAACTTTATAGCGGTTATTGCGCAATGCTTGGAACATGCTATCTATTTCTGCCAAAGTTTGTCTGTGCACATCTTCCTTATATTCAAATATTTCAGACTCATCTTCTGCAAGAGCCCCAATCCGATAGTTTTCCTTTTTTAATATGCTATCAACCATCACATCGTCATCAAACAAAATATAGCCATCAGAATACCACTCTATACCATCAACATCACTCATGCTAAAATCATAACCTTTAATAAATAATGAAGGTTCAAGCAATTTTCTTAAAGAGGCAATGTTGTTATCGCTTTTAAACAATTCGACATCAGATATTTCCGTCACAGTATTTTCTGCGGTCCGCACAGCCACAAAATCCTCATTACCTACTTTATAATATTCTTTATACTCATCAGTATATCTTACTTTATATCCAGTCTCTCTGATTTTGCTTTCGAGCATTATAAGCAAACCGTCGTCTTGTTCTCTATCCACAACAAATCTATCCCACTCGTCAATCCAAAATCCATGAAAAACGGATTGTTTAAATTGATGTATTGGGCCAACACCGAAATTATTGTAATTAAAATACGCATATAAAGTATCGCAATAGATTTTCCCGTCAACAAGCCAGAAATTTTGATATGTATACATGCCATTATTGCCTTGCTTCAAATACAAATATTCATCTCCATTGGTGTTTCGATAGTAAGTATAATCAACACTATCATAATCTGACCAGTTTCCATTGGATAATTGCAATTCAAAACTGCCCGTTGCATAAACTTTGTTAGGCTTTGTATCGTCAGCTATTCTTTCAACCACACCGCTTGTGCTCTGCACTTCCTCTTCAACGTATGTGTTCATCTTAACAATGGTGCTGTCGCGGTTAACAACAAGCATATTCTCCTTTTTCGTTATGCCTGTAACTGCAAAAGCGGAAGTCAGGCTTGGCATTACAACTGTGCCGGTGGCTGTATCAACAGCAGCAGGTTCATCGTAAACATAAATGCGGGTGCTGTCGCGATGGATTATGAAGAAGTTGTTGTTGCCTTTTTGCGCCGATTGGCCAGCTACGGCAAAGGTGCTTTTAGCCGCTTTGTCACCTTCAAGGTCATCAATGTAGATGACAGTTCCCGAGCCGTCAACTACAAAGGCTGTTTGCACATCCTTGTTCGCTCCAAGTCCTGCCACAGCGAATGAGCTTTTTGCGGCTTTGCTCTCATCGGTTCCGTCGATATAGAATGTGGCGCTGCCGCCATCAATAGTCAGCACGTCGGCTGCGCCTTTGGCAGAATTATCAGAAAAATCGACATAAAGAGTCGAATTGTTGTTGTCGATAGAGTAATTGTTTTCTGATTTTTTGTTCTTGGCCGAGTGTCCCGCCACAGCGAAACGGCTTTTTGCGGCCTTACCTTCTGCGTCTTGGTCAACGTAAATGGTTGAACCCGAACCGTCGATAGACAGTAATTCCCCACTTCCCTTGCTTTCAAGACTTGCCACGGCAAAACGGCTTTTCGCAGCCTTGTTAGCGTCAGTGTTAGCGTTTTCGTTATTGTCATCGTCAACAAAAACCGTTGTTCCGTCAGCGTTGATGGTCAGAAGATTTTTCTCGCCCTTGCTTGCGGTAACTCCGGCCACTGCGAATTTGCTTTTTGCGGCTTTTGAGCCTTCCTGGTCAACAAACACCTTAACACCAGTCTCATATACGGCGAACATCAGGTTTCCATCGCTGTCGCGTACTTCAAAAATAGGGTCTTCGGTAGCCTCTTTCGGCTGTATTACAGTGGCTGTGCTGGCCGCATACATGGTGTAAGGCACCGGCAGAATCTGCATCGAGCCCATGTTGGTGTAGTTGTCGGTTCCGTCAGTGTTTACCTCAACCTGCATCATCACCTGCATGGTCTCCCATGGTATGGCGTCGAAATTGCCACGAAGCGTTTCGCCCTCGCCAACACTCACGCTCACGTTGCCGTAGGCGTTGGTGGTTACGGCATGTTTCTCTTGATAATAAACGCTGTCATCTGATATGACGCTGAGTCTCAGACTTACCGATTTGTTTTCGAGAACTTTTCCGCCGTCACGGATTACTGCCTGATAACTGAATGAATTCTGCGCAATCGCAGCAAATGTCATCGCCGTCAAACAAACGGCCATAAACGCTTTTGAAAGTATATTTTTCATGATAAAACTATGATTTTAAGTAGTTTTAAAGGTGATACAAATATCATATTTTTTTTGAAACATACAATATCTATGTGAAAATGTTTTGATTAACGGCACTGCAACTTTTCGTCCGTGACTTATTTTGTAAGCAAAATGTTATATTTTTGGCTATCAGTTAAACACAATTAGTATCACAAAAAAATATTAAAATGAAACATTTAAGACTAATCTCCACTTTGGGCGCAATGGTTGTGGCTGTTACCGTTTCTGCACAGAACAAGGTTACCCTGCACCCCGAAAACGCCAAACAAACCATCAGCAAAGACATCTACGGACACTTTGCTGAGCATCTTGGACACTGCATCTATGGTGGCATCTACGTTGGAGCCGATTCGAAGATTCCAAACACAAATGGTTATCGCAACGATGTTGTTGATGCGCTCAAAGCGTTGAAAATTCCCGTGCTGCGCTGGCCGGGCGGTTGCTTTGCCGACACCTATCACTGGAAAGACGGTATTGGTCCGAAGGAGAAACGTCCGTCGATTATCAACACCAACTGGGGCGGTGTGACGGAAGACAATAGTTTCGGTACGCACGAGTTTCTCGACTTCTGCGAACTGCTTGGCTGCGACGCCTACGTGAACCTGAACGTTGGCTCGGGCGATGTGCGCGAGGCTGCCGAATGGGTTGAGTATATCACTTCGTCAAACGAAAGTCCGATGACCAAACTGCGCAAAGAGAACGGCCGCGAGGACCCGTGGAATGTGAAATATTTCGGTATCGGTAACGAGAACTGGGGCTGCGGCGGCAATATGGAGCCAGAATACTACGCCGACCTTTATCGCCGTTTCGCTACCTTCTGCGGTGGCGCGCCTTATCGCATTGCCTGCGGTGCAACTGCCGATGACCCGAACTGGACAGAAGTGTTGATGAAAAAGACTGAAAAACAACACAGCATCACACAAGGTTTGTCGCTGCACAAATACACATTGCCAATCAACACCTGGACTGGCTCGAAAGGCTCGGCAACCGATTTCAAGGAAGATTTGTGGTACTCGACCGTGAGCGAGGCGTGGGCAATGGACAGCCTTCTCGACTTGCACATTGGCATAATGCAGAAGTATGACCCCAACAACGAGGTTGGTGTGATTTTCGACGAGTG
Source organism: Salinivirgaceae bacterium (assembly GCA_017557605.1). Taxonomy (GTDB): domain Bacteria; phylum Bacteroidota; class Bacteroidia; order Bacteroidales; family SZUA-534; genus RUG13583. The sequence goes on along the minus strand of JAFYYJ010000072.1, from coordinate 1,016 downwards.
GGGCTGCTGGTACGATGTTGAGCCGGGCACCAATCCGGGATTTCTTTTCCAGCAGAACACAATGCGTGATGCCATTGTGGCCGGTATGGGCTTGAACATTTTCAACAATCACGCCGAACGTGTGCAGATGGCCAATATCGCACAGATGGTCAATGTGTTGCAGGCTGTTATCCTGACAAAGGATGAAAAGATGGTGCTCACACCGACATACTACGTTTTCAAAATGTATGCCGACCACCAGGGCGCGAAGTTGGTACCGACTGACGTTCAGAGCAATAAGTACACTTTCGAAGGCAAATCGACCGACGCAATCTGCGCTTCGGCTTCGGAGAAGGACGGCGTGGTGACGCTTACACTCGTCAACCTGAACCCGAACAAGGGTGAAACCGTTGATATTGAACTTGGTAGCACTCCTGCCAAAAATATGAAAGGCGAGATAATCACTTCAAAAAATATGAATGATTATAACGATTTCGGTCAAGCCGAAAAGATTACTTTGAAGCCATTTGATGTTGCAGTGCAGAAATCGTCAAAAGGCACTTTGAAAATTGAAATGCCTGCAAAATCAGTGGTCAAACTTCAATTCTCAAATAATAAATTATGAAAATATTGAGCATTGCGGCTGCTGCCGCGATAATTCTGACGGGTTGCAACAAAGCCAACACTGATGTTACGTCACCCGACGGCCGTATTAAAGTCAGTTTCAGCCTTACGGCGAATGGCGAGCCGCGCTACTCGGCGCAACTCAATGGCCAGACGGTTATTGGTGAGTCGCAGTTGGGACTCGATGTTGAGGGTTGCAATCTGAAAAATGGATTCCGCCTGATTTCGACGGCAGAAACGATTGTCGATGAGCAATATTCACTCAAAACTGGCAAGCAAGCCGATTATCACTATCGTGCCAATGAGAAGATTTTCAATCTCTTGGCAAAGTCGGGCGATACGCTTGGTATTGCTTTCCGCTTGTCGGACGATGGTTTTGCCTTCCGCTATCAGCTTAACTCGCTGAAAGGCGG
>JAFYYJ010000071.1 GCA_017557605.1 Salinivirgaceae bacterium | reverse complement strand
TCAGCAATGGCGCGGGCCTCGTTCAGGTCGCCGGCAGGTGTCGAAGTGGCGTGGGCGTTGATATACGGGATATCGGCGGCCACAAGCCCTGCACTATCCAACGCTCGCTGCAGCGAGCGTTTCGGACCCTCAACATTCGGCACAGAAAGGTGGTCGCCGTTCGATGAGAAGCCGTAGCCGACAATCTCCGCCACAATGGGTGCACCGCGTTTCACGGCCGATTCGTAGCTCTCCACCACCACGCTAGCCGCGCCTCCGCTAGGCACCAATCCGTCGCGGCGGCGGTCGAACGGTTTCGAAGCCTTGGTGGGGTCGGACTCCTGAGTCGAAAAGGCGCTCAAGCCGTCAAAACTACTAACGGAGTGAGGATTCAGTTCCTGCGCCCCACCACAGAGGATAATATCTTGAAGCCCTTGTTTTATAAGTAGATAAGCCATACCAATAGCATGCGAACTACTTGCACACGCGCTGGCTATGGTAAAATTGATACCTCGCAGTTTGAAAATCACCGACAAATTCATCGTCACTGTTGACGTGAGCGACTGAAAAACCGATTCGGCGCCCACCAACACTGTGTTTTTCTTAGCGCGAATGATGTCCTCTGCCGAGATGATTGACGCCGCGCTTGTGTCGTTGCCAAACAAGATTCCGACTTCGTTCTTAGCCAAAAAATCGGCATCGATATTCGCATTACGGAAAGCCTCAAGAGACGACACATAAGCGTATTCGCCTTGTTCGGCCAGCCCGCGGCGGTTTCGGCGGTCGAGAAGTTCCTTCATATTAGGACGCTCCAAAATACCCGTCAGCGCCGACTGAAAACCTAATTCCTTACGCTCCGGGTCGATGCCGATGCCCGACCGTCCGTTGTAGAGCGAGTCGCGCACTTCGTCAAGGTTCTTGCCAATGCAAGAGTAGATGCCCATTCCGGTAATAACAACTCTGCGCTCCATCGGTTAGAAACGGATTTCTTTGGTTTTCAAACAGAACGCCACTGTGTCTGTCAGGTCGATATGATAATTCGAAGCCATTCGCTGCTAAAATTTCAAACCGCAAATATAGAAAATGAATCGAAAGGTCAGTTATCGGTTTTCAATATGTGTTTTACCCGACATCTCAATCAGCTGCTTAACGCTGAATGCAAGCGGTGTAGCGCCATTGGTGTTCACTGGCGTCTGCTCGCCATCGATGTTGAAGGTAAGTGATGCTCCGTCGGTGCGGACATCGATTGTTACGGGGGCACCCATCACAAGCGGAAGGTTCTTGTTATCGTGTCCGGCCGGGAAACCGCACAACACCGGAATATTGTATTTCTCAAGATACTGGTGAAGCATAGCCTCAACGCTGGAGTAACCCAAATCGGCAGTGCAGCTGACAAACTCGCCCAACACCACGCCCTTGCAACGCGACAGCACACCGTTGAGACGTAGCGTATTGAAAAGGCGGTCTATATTGTGCATTGTCTCGCCAATCTCCTCAATGAACAGAATGATGTCGCTATGAGCCGTGGCATCGGCTTTGGTACCAAGAAGCGGAACAAAAGTGCAGATGTTGCCACCCACAAGTGTCCCGCTTGCCTTGCCGGTAACGTTCTGCGAATGAGCTGGAACATTATACTGCGGAACGTTGCCCATTAGCAAGTCGCGCACCAACGTACTGGTCTGGTCAGTTCCTCCCGACGATGCCAGGAATGTGCTCATCGTGCCGTGGATGCTCATCACTCCGGCGCACGAAAGCATACCGTGAAGGGTTGTTATGTCGCTGAAACCGACAAACCATTTCGGATGCTCGGTGAACTCCTGAAGTGCCAACTGGTCAACCACTTGAATTGAGCCGTAGCCGCCTCGGTTGCAGATTATGGCCTTGATGTCGGGGTCGCGGAGCGCCCAACGGATATCAGCGGCACGCTCAGCGGCTGTTCCTGCATACTTGTTGGCGTCAAGTTTTTCGACATTTGGCCCGATGACCGGCTCCAATCCCCAGTCGCGTAGCACATCGGCAGCCTTTTCAATGTTCTCCATCGGAGTGGAGTACGACGGCGAAATGAGCGCTACCTTGTCGCCCCTCTTCAGAAACGCCGGCGCCATACACTCGAGCGGCGTTGTGTCAGTATCGGTTATCACCTCGTTTATGACAAATGTAGTATCATTAACAATGATTATTTCCTCAATGTCGTCGTTCTTGTGGCAAGAGGCGAAACTCAAGGCCAGACAAGCAATCAGCCCAGCTGCCAGTTTTAGATTTATCAGTTTCATTTTTCAAAAAATAAGCGGCTAAATGTATAAGTTTTTTGACATATCACTTCCATTTTTTGTTTGCGCCAAAGATTGTTCCCACAACTACCGCAACAGTGTATAACGCCACAACAATCTCATACACCGGCATTTGCCAAAGAAGACGTCTGTTGCCGAAAACTTTGCAGACAGAACAGAGCATAAGAGTGTCCACCGTTGTTTTTGACACAAGAACCACCGTCACCGGAATCCACGACCAAGGAATCAGCAACAGGCTTGCCACAACACACACGGCCGTTGCAGCGACAATTCCCGCTACAATAATGCTGTCGGCATCGGTGTATGAAGTGGTTTTTCCGCCCCACCGCATACGCTGGCGAATAAAACCAGCAATCGTAGGTGCCGCTTTGGTCTCAACAATGGTTTCGGGCCGGCAAGTGAAACTGATTTTTTGTTTGTCATGGCGCTTTACCGCGTGAAGCAGAAAAACATCATCGCCCGACTCCACAGCGGTATTGAACGGGTCGTTCATACACATTACAGTTTCCTTGTCGAACATCATATTGGCACCATTGCACATTATGGGCAGTCCGCAACCAGCCGCTCCTATCCCACTGCCAACCAGACTTGCAAAATCGACAAATTGGAAATTACCGAACCAATTGCTCATACCGCCTATCTTTACAGGTGCACACAACAGCAAGCATCCGTTTTTTACGAACTCCGAAGCCATTGACTGAAGCCACCGTTCGGGATAACGGCAATCGGCATCGGCTACCGCTACGCACCCGAAGCGCGATGCGGCCAATCCCTCCGCCAGTGCGTTTTTCTTGCCGCTGCCATTGGCTTTCAAAAGGCGCAGACGCGGCTCGGCGGTAGCCAAATTGCTCAGCTGTTGCCACGAGTTGTCGGTACTGTGGTCGTCCACGGCAATTATCTCAAAATCGGAATCATATTTTTGCGCCAGCAGGCTACTTATTGCCGTTTCAATACAATGCTCCTCGTTGCGGAACGGAAGAATAATGCTTACAGGAACAACCTCGGTATTGGCTGGCTGCCGTTTGGCCATTTTCCTAAAACCACCGAACAGACAGATTATCAGTACGGTATAACACAAAACAACAGCTGCCGATATGCAAATAACAGTGTACATATTACAAATGTAGCAACTCTTCTGCTTTTTTTATGCCAAAATTTTGGCGGTTTCAATTTTTTTGTACTTTTGCACCGCTCTTAAGCAAACGGGGTGCCATAGCTCAGTTGGTAGAGCAAAGGACTGAAAATCCTTGTGTCCCTGGTTCGATTCCCGGTGGCACCACCTCACAAAAAAAGGACTTCAAAATTGAAGTCCTTTTTTCGTTTTTACGTGCGAGAAGAAAATCTTGTCACTTCCCTTCCTCAATTATTCTCATCCTGCAGATAAACCAGCCACCACTTGCCGCCTATCAGCTCAAAGCGGCATTCGGTGACAAGACCGGCGTTCTCAATCCAGACACGCTCGGTAAAAGTTTTGTCGGTTTTATTGTAGCTCACTTTATATTTGGTCGTGTCAACATCGTAGATGCGGGTGCGCATCATCAGCCAGTTTTTGGTTGACCATTTGGCTATGGTATCGGAACTGACACAAAAACCCTCAATCGGAAATTTTACACGCGAAATCTGAAACAGACTGTCGTTGTGGAAACGGTCGTAGAATTTGTCGAAATTCTCAACTACGGCGGGCTTTTTCGCCGAAACGCTTTCGGTTTTGGCACCTTGCCGCGCGCTGTCGGCTTTGGTTGTTTTGGCTGTCGGCTTGCAACCCGCAATGACGCAGCACAACAGCGCAATTGTCAGGAATTTCGTTCTCATCGCATTCGATTTGTTTATAAACGCAAAAACCCCTCGTTGCGAAACGAAGGGTTAGATATGCTATAAAAAAGTTATTAAGCTAACGAATTCACATGAAGAGCCAGACCTGATTTCAGGTTTGCAGCTTTGTTCTTGTGGATGATGTTGTTTTTAGCAAGTTTGTCGAGCATAGCTGTTACTTTCGGAAGCATTGCCTCTGCATCGGCCTTAACACTTGTTGCGCGCAAGTCGCGGACAGCGTTGCGGGCTGTTTTTGCATAATAGCGGTTGTGCTCGTTACGGGCAGCTGTCTGACGAATTCTCTTTTCTGATGACTTATGATTTGCCATAATCTTAAAATTTTAACCTTAAAATTGGTAGTCGGTAGGGGATTCGAACCCCTATGGCAAGAATGAAAATCTTGAATCCTAACCCTTAGATGAACCGACCATTCTGTTCAAAAAGTTGTTTATAAAATTCCGAAGAACGCTGCTAAAACGTTTCATTTTTAGCGGTGCAAACATACAACTATTTTTTGAATTGGAAGAGCTTGCCCTAAAAAAATATTTCTTTTTACCACAATGCCGATAATTCGCTGAATATTAACAAAATGGCAATAAATCACACTCAATATCGAAAGGCGCGCCCGACGGTTGTTTTCAAATAGCACCGAAATCTTAAAATCAAATTATATTTGCCGCATAATAAAGAAAAGACGGCTGCGCTCATATACGCCGCCGGTAAACATTCAAAACTATGGAATTATCAGCAGCAAATGTTTTTGCGGTTCTCCGCACCGTTATCCACCCCGAGCTGAAAAAAGACATTATCGCACTCGGAATGGTGCAAAATCTTGTTATTGAAGGTAATAAAATCAGCTTCGCGCTGGTTGTCGGGAAAAAGGAAAGTACAAACATTGCCGTGCTGAAACAGAATTGTGTGAACGCATTGGAGCAGGCTTTCAGCGGCATCGATGTCAGAGGCAACATCAGCGTTCAAGCAAAACCTGAAACTGAAGACGACGAGCCAAACGGAGTCCGCAACGTGCATAATATAATAGCGGTTGCATCGGGCAAGGGCGGTGTCGGGAAATCGACAGTGGCCGCAAACTTGGCTGTGGCACTGGCGCAAAAGGGCGCGCGCGTCGGTCTTGTCGATGCCGATATTTACGGACCGTCAGTCCCGATAATGTTCAACCTGCACAACGTGCGCCCCGTAATGGATGACGAGCAAATGATTGTTCCAATCGAAAAATACGGCATAAAAATGCAGTCGATAGGATTCTTTGTGTCAGCTGCGGATGCGCTAATCTGGCGCGGACCAATGGCCACAAGCGCTCTCAAGCAGATGATTATGCAAACCGCATGGGGCGAACTCGACTACCTTCTTATCGACATGCCACCGGGAACTGGCGACATTCATCTAGCTATCATTCAAATGCTTGCGATAACCGGAGCCATTATTGTCAGCACACCGCAGCAGGTAGCGTTAGCCGACGCCATGAAAGGTCTGAACATGTTCACAAACGACAAAGTGAACGTGCCGGTGCTTGGTCTGGTTGAAAACATGGCATGGTTCACTCCTGCCGAACTGCCTAACAACAAGTATTTTATCTTCGGAAAAGAAGGTTGCAAAAAGCAGGCTGAAGCCAACGGATTGAATTTGCTTGGCCAGATTCCGCTTGTGCAGAGTGTTTGCGAGTCAGGCGACAATGGTACTCCGGCAGCCCTCGACAGCTCAACGGTTACCGGCAGCTATTTTCACGCCCTGGCCGACAATGTAATTGCTGCCGTTGAATATCGCAACGAGCACCTTGCCGCCACCAAAAAAGTGCAAGTCAAGAAAGGGTAAACTATTTAGGAATTAATAAATTACGATATAGGGACGCACCGCTTGCGTCAGCGTCAGCATCAGCATCAGTGTTATCGTTTATAGTTATCGTTAAATATGCAAACAGTTTTCGGAAAAGAAATTCGCCGCAACGACATAGAGATAATGGCACCGGTTGGCTCTTACGAGTCGCTCGCCGCCGCTATTCAGGCGGGTGCCAACTCAATTTATTTCGGGATTGAGAACCTGAATATGAGGGCACACTCGGCCAACAATTTCACAATAGCCGATTTGCACAAGATTGTGGCCGTTTGCAAAGAGAACGGACTGAAATCGTACCTGACAATAAACACCATTGTCTATGACAGCGAGTTGGAACTGATGCACCGCATAGTTGACGCCGCCGCCGAGGCCAAACTGACGGCTATCATAGCCTCCGACCTGTCGGTTCTGCAATATGCGCGAAGCAAGAATGTCGAAGTTCACGCCTCAACACAACTCAACATAACCAACATTGAGGCTGTGCGCTTTTTCGCCCAGTTCTGCGATGTTATGGTAACCGCCCGCGAGCTCAATCTGGAGCAGGTGGCCGCCATTGTCGGGGCTATCCACGAACAAAACATCCGCGGACCAAAAGGCGAATTGGTTCAAATTGAAGTGTTTGCGCACGGAGCGCTATGTATGGCCATATCGGGCAAATGCTATCTGAGCCTGCACCAATACGGACGTTCGGCCAATCGCGGTGAGTGCTTCCAGGCTTGCCGCCGGGGCTACGAGGTAACCGACTGCGAGTCGGGTCAGCAACTGTTGATAGAAGACAAATACATTATGTCGCCCAAAGATTTGTGCACCCTACCCTTCCTCGACCGTGTTCTGCGCGCCGGCGTATCGGTTTTGAAGATTGAAGGTCGCGCACGCGGGCCAGAATATGTCAAAATGGTGGTTGACAGCTACAACCGCGCTATTGATGCCATTTGCAACGGAGAGTTCAATCAGGAGCTGATTGACAGTCTGACAGAACGGCTGCGGAAGGTGTTCAACCGCGGATTCTGGGACGGCTACTACCTTGGCCGCAAGCTCGGAGAATGGAGTGGTGTGTACGGCTCAAAAGCCACCAAACGCAAAGAGTATGTGGGAAAATGCACCAATTACTTCACAAAGCTGAATGTAGCAGAGATAACACTTGAAAGCGGCGATTTGAACAAGGGTGACGAACTACTGATAATTGGCGAGACAACCGGTGTTTACGAACACACTATCAGCGAGATGCGTGTCGATTTGAAACCCGTGGAGCATGCTGAGAAAGGCGAGGCGCTATCAATAGCCACAAGCCAGGTTATCCGCCGCGGCGACCGCGTTTATAAACTCGTCGATATGCGCCCGAGCCTTATGGAATGACGGCAGAGAGTAAAGTGTAAAGAGTAAAGTTGAAAAGGCATAAGGCAAAAGGCATAAGCAATTAAGAATTTTGAATTACGAACGCAAAACAATGGACTGTACTCATTAATCATTACTCATTAAACTTTAAACATTACTCTTACCTCTAAACATTTCAACACTTCCCCTCTCTATGATACAATCCGTTATATTCGATATGGACGGCCTTCTGGTCGATTCGGAACCATTTTGGCGGCAAGCCGAAAGGACCGTTTTTTCGGCTTACGGAATCAACCTGACGGAAGACGACTGCCGCTCGACAACAGGCATGCGCGTAACAGAAGTAGCAAAACACTGGAGTACAAGAAACCCCGGCAAAATAACAGATACCGAAAAGGTTGCCTCTGAAATACTTGCCGAGACCACTCGCCTTGTTGGACTGCACGCCCAACCTATGGCTGGCGTACAGCATGCCGTTGAACTTTTTTCCTCTTTAGGCTTGAAAATGGCCGTGGCTTCGTCGTCGGCAATGTCGCTCATAAATGTGGTTCTTGACAAACTTTCTATCCGTCAATATTTTAGCGAAATAATGTCGGCGGAAAACCTGCCTCACGGCAAGCCACATCCCGAAATTTTCCTGCGGACTGCCGAACTACTGAAAACCAACCCGACGGAATGCCTTGTGCTGGAAGATTCGTTTTATGGGGTGTTGGCTGGCAAAGCCGCTTGTATGAAGGTTATAGCTGTGCCCGATACGGCAATGTTTGAGCGCAAAGAGTTCGTTATTGCCGACGCGCAACTTCATTCGTTAGGCGAAATTGACAAAAAACTGATTCTCTCGTTATGATACGTGGCAGATTCGCTCCCTCGCCAAGCGGTCGCATGCACCTTGGCAATATCTACAGTGCGGTGCTGTCGTGGCTGTCAGTGCGCAGCCAGGGGGGAGAATGGATTCTGCGCATCGAAGACCTCGACCGTCAACGTTGCCGCCCGGAATATGCCACCCAAATTGAAGACGATTTGCTTTGGCTTGGCCTCGATTGGGACGAAGGCGGAAGCCGTGGCGGAACCAACGCCCCATATTTTCAAAGTCAGAGGGATGAATTTTATCAAGCAGAATTAGAAAAACTCAAGCAGAAGAATCTACTTTACCCGTGCTTTTGTTCTCGAGCCGACATTATGGCAGCAAGCGCACCACACTCCTCCGACGGCTCGATAGTGTACAACGGACATTGCCGAAACCTTACAAAAAACGAGCGAATGGCGCTATTGTCTACAAAAACACCGTCTATTCGCATTGCGGTTCCCGATGCGCTAAGTTCCTTTGTTGATGGACATTACGGTGAACAAAAGTGCAATTTGCAGCACGATTGTGGCGATTTCATTGTCCAACGCGCCGACGGCAACTTTGCCTACCAACTTGCAGTGGTTACCGATGATGCGCTTATGGGTATAACAGAGGTTGTTCGTGGCCGCGATTTACTACAAGCTACACATCAGCAAATATTTCTTTATAAGCAGCTTAACTACAATATTCCTACATTCACGCACCTGCCATTGCTAATCACAACACAAGGCGCAAGGCTTGCCAAACGCGACAAGGCCGCCGATATGGGCATACTAAGGCAACAATTCAAACCCGAAGAATTATTTGGGATGATTGCATTCCTCTCCCATTTAATTGACCGTCAGCAACCTATATCACTTTCCGAACTGACAAAGGAATTCTCGTGGAGCAAAATTCCTAAAGAGGATATCTGTTGTGATTTGTAAAAAAAGTTGATAATCTGACAGATACTTTACATCCTACTTTCTCGTCCTAACCACAATCAGATACATTGCCGCTGCTACAGCGCCCAGCGACAACACAATTGTGAATAGAGGTTTGGTACCAAGGCGCGCATCGAGTTTCAGACCACCCCACACGCCTAAAAAAATAATGTCAAGCATTTCGAACGCAACGCCCGAAAACTTGGCATAATTGTTAAGATTGTTTTTCTGATTGTTATTTTTCTCCGGCATTGGACTGCGCTTTACCGTCCATCTTGCAGTTACCCGTAAAGGTAGCACCCGGCTCAATTGCAAGTTTCGTGGTTGTGATGTCGCCAAGAATAGAAGCCGTGCTCTTGAGCACAAGCAACTCGGCAACAAAAATCTTGCCTTCTATCTTGCCCTCAATCTCTGAGTTTTTGCAGGTTATCTGCCCGTTGATGTCGCCTGTAGTGCCAACAACAATTTTTCCTGAGATGTTGATGTTGCCGGTGACCTTTCCGTCGATGCGCATGTCGCCGTTGCAGTCGATGTCTCCCTTGATAGTTGTTCCGCTGCCGATGATGTTAATCTGGTCGCGAAGCGATTCTGAGTCTTTAGCCATAGTGAATGATATTTTCAATTCCGCCTTTGCGGAGTGCCAAAGTTAATCTTTTATTGATATGGTGCAAACCGTTATTTGCAGTCGTACGACCATTTTAGATATATGGCGCCCCATGTGAAGCCCGCTCCGAACGACGACAGAATCAAGTTGTCGCCTTTGTGCAGGCGGCTTTCCCACTCATGCAAACAAAGAGGAATAGTAGCTGATGTGGTGTTACCGTATTTCTGGATGTTTATCATCACTTTTTCTGGCGACAGGTCCATCTGATGCGCCACAGCGTCGATTATTCGCAGGTTAGCCTGATGCGGAACCAGCCACGCCAACGTGTCAGCGGTGATGCCATTGCGCTTCATTACCTCAACCGATGCGTTGGCCATGTTAGTCACAGCGTATTTAAACACCGTTCTTCCCTCTTGATAGACAAAATGCTGGCGGTTTGCTACCGTTTCAGCTGTTGCTGGGTGGCATGAGCCTCCGGCAGTCATATATAGATAATTCCGTCCTACACCGTCGCTTTGCGCTATAAAATCGATAACGCCCGTTCCGTCGTCCGTTGGCTCAATGAGCATTGCGGCAGCGCCGTCGCCAAAGAGCGGACAAGTGGTGCGGTCAGTGTAATCAACAATCGACGACATTTTTTCGGACGTTACAAGCAGGACTTTCTTGAACTGCCCCGACTCAACGTACATTTTAGCCGTTATCAGTGTGTAGATGAATCCCGAACAGCCAGCATTGATATCGAAATGCATAGCATTTTTAATGCCGACTTTGTCAGCGATAATACTTGCCGTTGCCGGAAATGGCATATCGGGAGTTACTGTGGCGCAGAGCACCAAATCAATTTCGTCGGGATTTGTACCGGTCTTTTCAAATAGTTGGCGCACAGCACGTTCGCCCATATATGAAGAACCTTCGCCTTCGATTTTTAGAATACGCCGTTCCTTGATGCCCACACGAGTAGTAATCCACTCATCGTTGGTATCAACCATTCGGCTTAACTCCTCATTGGTTAGTATGTAATCAGGCACATACGCTCCAATGCCGGATATTTTAGCTCGAATTTTTTCTGACATTACTTATACAATTCGCAGATTTTTTCCGAAACCTTTGCCTCAATCATGCGTTTGGTTTGCAGAATCATTGTCTTAATAGCCTTGTCGTTCGATATTCCGTGGCCAATCATCACTATGCCGTTAACACCCAGCACCGGAACCGCGCCAGTGTTCTCGAAGTTGAATTTCTCAAAGAATTCGTCGGTGAGGCCTTTCTTGCGGATAATCTTGTACAAGCCTTCAGCTTCCTTCAAGACGATGTTGCCTGTGAATCCATCGGTTACAACCACGTCGGCGGGGCAGTTGCCCAAAAGTTGGTTGCCTTCGATGTTGCCGATGAAGTTGAAGTCCTTGGTGTCGGCCATCATCTCGTAAGTGCTTTTAATGACAAGGTTGCCCTTAGCCGGTTCTGCGCCAATATTGAGCAGAGCCACTTTCGGATTTTTCACTCCGTAAACCGACTCAGCATAAACCGAGCCTATCTGTGCGTACTGATAGAGCACATCGGGACGGCAGTCAGCGTTCAGTCCGACATCGAGCAGCAATGTGGGTGTGCCTTCGAACTGAGGCATCTCGGTAGATATGCAGGGACGTATAACTCCTGGTATCGCTTTTATGGTGTACATTGCTCCAACAAGCATTGCGCCGGTACTTCCTGCGCTTGCAAAACCGTCTATCATCTTTTTCTGAAGATAGCCGAAACCCATAGCTATGCTTGAGTTCGGTTTGGCGGCGAATGCTTTTGCGGGGTGGTCGCCCATTTCGATAACTTGCTGGGCGTCAACAATGTCGAAAAGATTCTTATCAACATTCTCACGATTAAGAATATCCTCAATTTTGTCTTTCGGACCAAACAGCACCAGTTTCACATCCGGAGGCAGTTGCTTTTGCGCCAAAATTGTGCCCAGCACAGTGGCTTCTGGCGCAAAATCACCTCCCATTATATCTACTCCGATTCTCATTTCTCGAGCAATTTGTTATTTATGCGGCAACGGTTTTCTCAATTGCCAGTTTACCACGATAGTAGCCGCACTCAGGGCAAACGTGGTGATACTCAACAGGAGCTCCGCAGTTTGAGCATGTAGCCAATGTCGGTGCAACTGCTTTGTAATGAGTTCTTCTCTTGCGACCTCTTTCTTTAGAGTGTCTGTGTTTTGGATGTGCCATTTTTGAAAATATTAATTAGTTAACCAAATCTTTCAGTTTATCCCAGCGCGGGTCTGTTTGGTTCCCGCCACCGGTTGTTTTTATCTCATTCAGTCTCCTTATCATTTCGGGGTCGCAGGCCGAATTGCCGTTCTCATCCTCCGGATGATACTTCTGCGCCGGAATGGCAAGGCTAATGAACTCATATATATATTGTTTCAGGTCAAGACGCGATTCGCTGCGCGAAATCATTACCAGCTCGTCAGAAACCTCGCCCGGCTCATCGCTCTGCTCAAAGAACAGGTGGCCTTCGTTTTCTATCGGCATCTCAAACTCGTCGAGGCAGCGGTCGCATGTAACCGTCACTTTTCCATTCAAGCGGAAAAACACCTCAATATTCGTGCCACGTTTTATGAGTTCGATATCAATATGAATCGAGCACTTCTTCACTTCCGATTCCGGAAATGCCTCAAAGAACTCGTCAGCAACATCGAAGCCGTACTGGTGCTTCCCGTCTTTTAAATCATTGATTGGAATTGTGTAGTCCATATCAAGCCTGAAAAATCGCGCAAAGGTAAAACTAAATATCAAATTTTGAAAAACAGGCCGCAAAATTATGCTTTTTGTTATCCGAAAGTCTTTTTTGTTATCTTCAAACGTTTTTATTTTTCGCTATGGAGAACATTTTGAAAATGACGCGCGGTGTTATCCGCCAAATGGACAGCTTTTTTGACGGAGTGGAGAACGGTCTGATGCTTTTCCGCGAGGCTGTGAACGATTATGCCGACAACCGTTTCGACGATTTTTCGCGGCGGCTCAAGATGATTGAGGAAAAGGAGTCGGAGGCCGACCACTTGCAACGCCGCATCGAGAACGACTTTTTGGTGCACTCGCTGCTGCCGCAGGTAGCCGGCGATGTGCTGCGGTTGCTCGACAAAACAGACGACCTGATTGACCAATCGAAATATGTGCTGCAGCAGTTCGATGTGGAGAGGCCGCAAATCCACGACAAGCTGAAAGACGGCCTGAAACGGCTTAACGAAGTGTCGAACGCCGCCACCGTTGAGGCCATTGCCGCTGTAAGGGTGTTCTTCTCGTCGCAAGCAGAGGCTAAAGACCATATTAACAAGATTTATTTCTACGAGCGGGAGTCGGACCGTGCGGCCAACGAGTTGCGCCGTGTCATCTTCCAACAGATTGACGACATCGACTTGGCGCACAAAGAGCAACTCCGCTACTTCACCCGACACATTGAACAATTGAGCGATGCGGCCGAGGTAGTAGCCGACATTCTGTCGCTTCTTTCAATTAAAGTGATGCTCTGATGCTGTTGTTTTTTCTGTCGAGCGGATTGTTTTTGGGTTGGAGTCTAGGAGCCAACGACACGGCCAACATTTTTGGCGCGGCCGTCGGCTCACGCATGGTCAAATTCGGCACGGCAGCCATTGTCGCCAGCATCTTTGTCATTCTGGGCGCGACATTTCAAGGTGAAGGCGGAGCCGAGACATTAAGCCGGCTGGGAACCATTGACGAGATTGCCGGAGCCTTTACCGTAGCCCTTGCCTCAGCGCTCGCCGTATTCACAATGATTCGCATAAAACTTATAGTATCGACATCGCAGGCCATTGTTGGCGCAATCATAGGTTGGAACATCTATGCCGGCCGGCACACCGATGTTGGACAGTTTGCGCGGATAGCCTCGTCGTGGGTGGCAGGCATGATTTTGGGCGCATTGTTTGCTATCTTGCTATACTACCTTGTCCGTTGGATTTTCGACAAACTGAAGCTGCATCTCATATGGAAGCACACCGTTCTTAAAATAATGCTGATAGTGATAGGCGCTTTTGGTGCATACAGTTTGGGCGCCAACAACATTGTGAATGTTATGGGCGTGTTTGTCAACTCGGTTGACATTCAGCCAATGAGCATCGGTTTCCTAACCTTGAGCGGAACGCAACAGTTGTTTTTCATTGGCGCTATAGCCGTTTCGGCTGGCATCTTCACCTATTCGAGAAACACGATGCAAACCGTTGGCTGCGACCTTATGCCGTTGTCGGCGGAAACAGCAATGGTGGTTGTCCTGGCGCATAGCATTGTGCTTTTCATATTCTCGTCGAAAATCATTTCCGACGCCATTGCCCTGACAGGTCTGGGACACATTCCGCAAGTGCCGATATCAAGCACTCAGGTTGTGATTGGCGCCATTGTGGGCATCGGATTGCTGAAAGGTGGTCGTAGCATAAAATACAAAGTACTGATAAACATATTATTGGGTTGGATTGCGACACCAATAATGGCCGGACTTATCTCATACATTTTGTTGTTTTTTGTGAGCAACACGTTCCAGTTGCCTGTTTACAAATAGGCGGACACACGTAAAAAAAGCGTAAACAAGTAAAAATGGGCACGTTATTCTTTGTATTGAGAAGTAATTTTTGTTTTTTTACGCATATAATTTTTAACTGAAATCAATACCGAGAGCGACTATTCGGCTCTCTTAACTTTATTTAAATGAGTGAATCAATATTGAAGGCGTTGATGCAGCTTTTTGCAATCATCGCAACAGCAAACCAGGAAGGAGTGAACGACAAGTCGCGTTCGCTTGTTGAATCGTACCTTAAACTGATGCTTAGTTCGGAGCAAGTGTCCGAATATCTTCTGCTTTTCGACAAATATGTTGAAGAGCGCGGTGGCGGTGTCAAGAAAGACGACGCACAGCAGAGCCGCAAGCGCACATCGCTTAACTCGGTGAAGGTGCTTCGCATCTGCGAGCAGATTAACGGCGAGCTGAAGCAGGACCAAAAATTGCTGGTGCTGTTGCAGTTGCTCGAGTTCATCTGCTTCAACGCAAACATAACCGAACAGGAAGTCGACTTTGTGAAAACAGTGTCCGACATTTTCAATATTCCTGAAGATGAGTATCATAACTGCTACTCCTTCACTCTGAATCCGAAAGTTGAAGAAATTCCGCACAAAGAGAATGTGCTTGTTCTTGACAAGAACGAGGAATCGCCAAATCCAGAGGTAAAACATCTGAAATTCAAAGAATTGGACGGACGGATTATGATTTTGTTCCTGCCGTCAATCAACGCATACGCTTTCCGCTATGTGGGCGAGACAGACCTTTACCTGAACGGCCACAGCATTATGCTCAACCGTACTTATATGCTGCCCAAAGGCTCGGCTATTCGCAGCCCGCGCATCGGCTCAATCTACTACAGCGACATTGTGTCGAAGTTCATAAACGCAATGAACGCCGAGAAGGTGGTGTTCACGGCCAAGGACGTGGAGTTCCGCTTCAAGGGCAGCAAAAACGGCTTGCACAACTTCAACTTCTGCGAGCAAGGCGGCGAGCTCATCGGTATCATGGGTGGCTCTGGCGTTGGAAAATCAACATTGCTGAACGTGCTCAATGGCAATCTTCAGCCACAAAGCGGCGAAATTCTTATCAACGGCTACAACATATACACCGAGAAGGAGAAACTGAACGGCGTTATCGGATTTGTGCCACAGGATGACCTTTTGATTGAAGAACTTACTGTATATCAGAACCTTTATTATAGTGCAAAACTCTGCTTCAGCGAGTACACCGAGACGCAGATTGACGAGGCCGTGAACAAGGTTTTGGAAGACCTTGACCTGAAAGCCACTGCCGACCTTGTGGTAGGCAATCCGCTGAACAAGACAATCAGTGGTGGTCAGCGCAAGCGCTTGAACATAGCGCTGGAGCTTATCCGCGAGCCGCTTGTGATGTTTGTCGACGAGCCTACATCAGGCCTTTCGTCAATGGACTCAGAAATGGTTATGGACCTTCTGAAGGAGCAAACACTGAAAGGTAAATTGGTGATTGTCAATATTCACCAACCGTCGTCGGTCATCTTCAAGATGTTCGACAAACTGTTGATTATGGACAAGGGAGGATACCTTGTTTATTATGGCAATCCGGTTGATTCGGTGGTTTACTTCAAGACCATGAGCAACCACGTAAATGCCACAGAAAGTGAATGTTACCATTGCGGCAACATCAACCCTGAACAAGTGCTTCAGATTCTGGAGTCGAAGGTGGTTGACGAGTACGGGCGCACCACTCACAAACGCAAGACATCGCCTGAGGAATGGGCTGCAATGTATGAGGAACACTCTAAATCGAAGATAAAATTCGATACCGAGAAACAAGATTTGCCGAAGAACAACTTCAACATTCCGGGAATGTTCAAGCAGTTCCGCATCTTCTGCGAACGTAACATCCTATCGAAACTGGCCAACCGCCAATATATGCTCATCAACTTCCTTGAGGCACCGGTGCTGGCGCTCATTCTGGCCTACTTCACCAAGTACATCGCCGGTGAGGGCAGCAACCCGAACATCTTTGTGTTCAGTGGCAACGAGAACCTTCCTATCTATCTGTTTATGGGCGTGGTGGTTGCGATATTCATCGGCTTGACCGTGAGCGCTGAGGAGATTATCCGCGACCGGCAACTTTTGAAACGCGAATCGTTCCTAAACCTGAGTCACGTGAGCTACTTGAACAGCAAGATAGCCGTTCTGTTTGTCATTTCGGCAATCCAGACGCTGTCGTTCGTGCTCATTGGCAACACCATAATGGAAATTCACGGCATGACGCTAGCCCACTGGTTGATACTGTTCTCCGCATCGTGCGTATCGAATATGATTGGTTTGAACATATCGGCCGCACTCGATTCGGTTGTCACCATTTATATTCTGATTCCGTTCCTGATTGTGCCACAGCTGCTTTTCAGCGGCACAATGGTTAAGTTTGACAAGCTGAACAAGGCTATCAGCTCATACGAGGTTGTGCCTGTGATTGGCGACTTGATGCCGTCGCGCTGGGCCTATGAGGCAATGGCCGTGAAGCAGTTCCGCGACAACGATTACGAAATCGATTTCTTTGAAATAGAAATGCTTAAGAGCGAAGCCGGATATGTAGGTTCTTATTTGGTTCCGGCGCTTAACAACAAACTTGCCAAGCTGACAGATACCGACGAGGAGCAACGCGCACAAATAATCCGTCTGCTCCATACTGAGGTCACAAAGTTGAACAATCGCACTCCGCAGCTGCAATTTGCTGATGTCGACAATATCACACTTGACAAGTTTGACGAGAATATGCAGAACAAGCTGAAACAGCATCTCGACAAAACAGCCAAACTCTATCAGCTGAAGCAGAACAAAGCCATATCGGTTCTCGACCGCGCCATAGCAGAAAAAGCCGAGGCTCTTGGTGGCAATAAGGAACTTGTTGAGCAGAAAAAGCGCTACACCAACGACGCTCTTGCCAATTTTGTTACCAACCGCATTGAGATTGAGAAAATCCACGATATGGGCGACTATTTTGTGCAAGTTTCAGACCCGATTTTCAAACATCCGGAAAGCCGCTGCGGCCGCGCTCATTTTTACGCACCGTTCAAACAGATTGGCAGCATGCAGATAGACACCTTCTGGTTCAACATTGTGGTAATGTGGATTCTTGCCGGGTTCTTGTACTTGCTGCTTGTGTTCGACGGCTTACGCTGGATGATTACAAAACTGTCGAAAAGGCATTGATGAGACTCATTTGGACATATCATTTGTAAAGCAAAATCTTTACTGAATAATAATCCATTGTGTTTTAGTTTGCTAAGACTTGTGTCTTTTAGAATCTTTTATTGGTTGCTGTTTAACAGAAGAATGGTTCATTAACAACATCTATCATGTCAAAAGATGAACTGATTTCAGAAACTATCAGTTTTCTGCGATTTCCACTTATCATTGGAGTAGTATTCATTCATTTTGATTTGGTAAAATGCCATTTGCTTCCACAAGAAGCCGTTTACCCAAATTGGTTTTACTTTATTATCACTTTTTTTAGCAATGTGCTACCACGTGCGGCAGTTCCTCTTTTTTTCTTTTTCTCCGGTTTTTTGTTCTTCTATCACACTGATTTTAGTATTGGCATATACAAACAAAAATTGCTGAAACGAACAAAAACCCTCCTTATACCATATATTATTTGGAATATCATTGCAGTATTGTTTTTATTGGTATACAAAATTCCAGGATTAGAGCATATTTTTCCTGATGCCGCAAAAATCGAAATACAATGTTCGCCAGTCCGTATTCTTAACATATTCTTCGATAGAGGTAATTGCATCTTTATCCGTAATACATCTGACACCAACCTTCCATATCCTCTGAATGTGCCGATGTGGTACATACGCGAACTATTTGCAATGGTTCTTTTGGCACCTTTCATTTTTCAAATAATCAAAAAGATAGGAGGCTGGTTTGTGCTGATATTGGGAATTACATGGAGTATTCTTGGCCCTTTGTTTGTTCCTGAAGGAGGTTATTTTTCTTCATTATTTTGCAGAGCGGCATTTTTCTTTTCTTGGGGAGCTTACTATAGCATTGAGAATAAAAACTTTATTGAGGAAATGCAAAAACCAAAGTGGGTTCCGCTTCTTTTCTTACCATTTGTCATTATTGACGCATTAACCCGGAACCACATTTTTAACGCGTACTTTCACAATATCACAATAATAATCGGAACATTAACTTTTGTTTTTATTGCCGCACACTTGTTGGTAAATGAGAGAGTTAAAGTCAATACGATGCTCACTCAATGTTCTTTCTTCGTTTATGCGTTTCACAATCTGATACTTGTAAGTATCGGAAAAGCTTTGCTGTCTATATTTGATATTTACAACAATGTATATGCCATGTTACTGTTTTATTTCATGGTCCCTGCTATCACCATAATGATTTGTATGGCTATTTACTTGGCATTAAAACGGTTTTTCCCGGCTTTTAGTAAGATTCTAAC
Organism: Salinivirgaceae bacterium; assembly: GCA_017557605.1. Taxonomy (GTDB): domain Bacteria; phylum Bacteroidota; class Bacteroidia; order Bacteroidales; family SZUA-534; genus RUG13583. Next base: position 15,714 of record JAFYYJ010000071.1, on the reverse strand, counting down.
AGGAGGAAGGTAACTTCAGATTTTAAGTGGGCAAAGCCATTGATAATTTTACTGCAAAATCATTTCTAAAATGACACTTTCTTTGGCACCGATGCAGGGGTTTTCCGACCAGATATACCGCTCAACCCTTTGCCATATTGGCGGGGTTGACGTGTTTTATGCACCATATATCAAAGTTGAGGGCGGTGAAATCAAAGTCAAAAGCCTTGCCGACATAGCTCCAGAAATAAACAATGGAATGACTGTAGTGCCGCAAGTGCTGGCCAACAAAGCCGACGATATGCTGTTAGTGGCGCACGCCGTCGGTAAGTTAGGTTACACCGAGCTGAATTGGAACCTTGGCTGCCCTTTTCCAATGGTGGCTAAGCGACAGCTGGGTGCCGGACTTCTGCCTTATCCCGAAAAAATTGACAGTCTGCTGACTGATTTTGAGGCACAATGTGACATTGCACTATCAGTGAAAATGCGGCTGGGCTATCTATCACCCGACGAGATTTGGCCAGTCCTTGATGTGCTGAACCGACACAATATTAAAGAGGTTATTATTCATCCAAGGATTGGCAAACAGATGTACAATGGCAAGGCCGACAAAAGAATTATGCCCGAGATTGTCGCAAAATCAGCGCACCCGGTGGCTTACAATGGCGACATACTTACAGCCAGGCAAGCCCGCTTGCTACTTGAGAACAACCCGTCAGTCACACACTTGATGATTGGCCGCGGACTGCTCCGCAACCCGTTTCTAGCCAACGAAATAAAAGGCGAAACACTGAATATAAGCCAAAAGCGCAGTCGTTTTTCTGACTTTACCGTCGAAATAGCCGGACGTCAGCTTAACCGCCTCCAGGGCGCCGGTCATTTTCTGCAAAAGATGACAACTTATTGGGAATACTGGTCGCAGATGTTCAACGACCAGCATAAAGTGTTGAAAATGGTAAAGAAATGCCACTCAGTTGATGAGTATTTCAGCGTTACGGAAATGGTTACAAATAATTACCCATTATCGGATTTGGCATAAAAAACGGGTTTCAATAACCGTTGAAACCCGCATAAAATAAAAAAGCCCTCAACAGAGGGCCTCTTTTTTAGCAAACTTTGTCAGCCAAAGCTTTACCAGCTTTGAATTTGGCAACTTTCTTTGCTGCAATGGTGATTTTTGCACCAGTACGTGGGTTCTTACCAGTTCTTGCAGCACGAGCGCTAACTGAGAATGTTCCGAAACCAACCAGTTGAACGTTTTCGCCTTTACCAAGAGCGTCAGCAACTGCAGCTGTGAAAGCGTTTAAAGCTTTTTCTGAGTCGGCTTTTGTCAAGCCTGCTTTTTCTGCCATAGCAGAAACTAATTCTTGTTTGTTCATCACCGAGTGTTTTAAAGGTTTTTTTAACAAATTGATTTGCTTAAAGCGTTGTAAATATAATTAAAAATGTACTGTTATGCTAATGTTTAAGCCATAAAATGAAATTTTTTTAGAAAAAAAACGAGTTTTTTCTTGACTATCGGTTTCATTTGCGGGTTAAAAACACCTTTTGCATTGATTAATAGACAGATACATTCTAGCATCAATCTGTCAGCCGCTTCGTATTTCTGTGTTGTTTTGACAATATCCTATCGGTTTCGGCCCCTAAAATGCAAGGCGCAGAGCCGAAATATCGGTTTATATGCGTATCGGCAGTGCTTTTTCCGCTTTCGGAATGTCAAAAATCGGTTTTGCACAAAAACCTAATCTGATTAAGTTTGCGCCAAATATTTACAGACACACCGATATGGAAACAGTAGTTAGCGGGATTCGCCCGACAGGAAATCTGCATCTGGGAAATTATTATGGAGCAGTGACAAGTTTTGTGAAAATGCAGGAAGAATATAACTGCCTGTTTTTTATTGCCGACTGGCACTCGCTCACAACTCACCCCAAACCGGAGAACATACAGAGCAGCGTGCGTACAATTCTGGCCGAATATCTGGCTTGCGGCATCGACCCCGAAAAAGCCACTATTTATATACAGAGCGATGTGCCTGAAACTATCGAGCTATACCTATATTTAAATATGAACACCTACATTGGCGAGTTGGGCCGCGTCACAACTTTCAAAGAGAAAGCGCGCAAGCAGCCCGACAACGTAAATGCCGGGTTGTTCACCTATCCAACGCTTATGGCCGCCGACATTCTTCAGCACAAAGCCGTGAAAGTGCCGGTGGGCAAAGACCAGGAGCAGAATATGGAAATGGCGCGCAAATGCGCCCGCCGATTCAATAATATATATGGCGTGGAGTTTTTCCCCGAGCCACAGAATTTCCATTACAGCCAGCAGGCTATCAAAATCCCCGGCCTCGACGGCAGCGGCAAAATGGGTAAAAGCGAAGGCAACTGCATCTATCTGTTTGAGGACGCCAAGACAATAACCAAGAAAGTGATGCGCGCCGTTACCGATGCAGGTCCGCAGACGCCCAACAGCCCCAAACCTGAAGTGATTCAGAACCTGTTCACCTTAATGGAGATTGCCAGCGCAGCTGACACATATAAATATTTCGACGAGAAATGGAACGACTGCACTTTGCGCTATGGTGACATGAAAAAGCAGCTTGCCGAGGATATTGTTAAGACGCTGTCGCCCATTCGCGAGCGGATTTTGGAATATTCAAACAATACTGAATTGCTCGACACCATTGCCCACCGCGGAGCCGAAAAAGCCCGTGAGAGCGCTGCAAAAACATTAAAGGAAGTGCGTCAGATTATCGGGTTCAGGACTTATTAAAAATCCTCAATCCCGGTATCCATGCCCTCTTTGGGCACATAATACTCTTTCTCCTCCACAACTTTCTGATTGCGGATGTTGAACACCAGGCCGACCGAGCCACTTAACTCCTTTAAGCGCGAAGTCTGTATCTTGTCGGGGTGTTTTTTGAAGATATTCTGTCCGCCTGCAATCTGCAAATCGTAACGGACATCGGCAAAAACCGACACGTGGCCGATATTGTAACGTATGCCGCCGCCAACCTTGTTTCCGAAGTCGATGTCGCGGACTGTTTGAATGTATGTATTGAACTGTGGGTTTTTCATAACAGCGTCATAGTTTTTCGAAGTTGCCTTGTCGTCTTGCTTAAAGGCGATATACGGGCCGAACAATCCGAAAATGCGCAGGTTGCGCTTGCCAAGCTCAAAATGAGTCATGAACGGCACCTCGAGGTAGGTTATCTCATGTTTGTACTCCGACCCCGGAATATCCTCGTCAACCTCACGCCAGCCTTTTACTGCGTAATTAACCTCAAGTTGAACACCAAAGTTGTTCTCGTTGTTGAAGATGCCCACAAAACCGAAATTCGGCTCGTACAGATTCACCTGATTGCCGTTGAGCGACGGCGGCTCAAAATCGACACCGAAAGCACCATAGCCAGCCCTCACACCCACCGACAGCTGGGCCATTGCCGGCATGGCAACCATTAGCAATAATATCAATGCGATTTTTCTCATTCGTTTGTCGGAATCATATTGGCGGCGAAGCTATCAAAAAAATCGGCGCAAGCCTAAAACTAACTTGCGCCGGATATGATTGCAGGTCGGCAAAGACTAATCTTCCTCAGCCTCTGCATCGGCCGACGATTCAAGCATCGGAGCGTCTGACTTGGTCATTATCTCCATAATCTTGGTCTCAATTTCTTTGGCAAGTTCTTGATTGTCAATCATTAGTTGGCGTACATAGTCACGTCCCTGACCAAGTTTCGAATCGCCATAGCTGAACCATGAGCCCGATTTTTTGATGATATTGAGCTCGACAGCCATATCGACCAACTCGCCCGACTTGCAGATGCCCTCACCATACATAATGTCAAACTCGGCTTTGCGGAACGGCGCGGCAAGTTTGTTCTTGACAATCTTAACCTTAACGTGGTTGCCGACTGACTCATCGCCGTCTTTGAGTGTTGATGCGCGGCGAATATCGATGCGGATTGAGGCGTAAAATTTCAGAGCGTTGCCGCCGGTGGTGGTTTCGGGATTACCGAACATCACGCCAATTTTCTCACGCAATTGGTTGATAAAAATGCAGCAAGTATTTGTTTTATTGATATTTGCGGTGAGTTTGCGCAGAGCCTGCGACATCAGTCGGGCTTGAAGACCCATTTTCGAGTCGCCCATTTCGCCTTCAATCTCAGCCTTCGGTGTCAAGGCTGCAACCGAGTCAATTACAATAATATCAATAGCACCGGAACGGATGAGGTGGTCAGCAATTTCGAGAGCCTGTTCGCCGTTGTCGGGTTGCGAAATAAGCAAGTCTTTTACGTTCACGCCCAGTTTTTCAGCATAGAAACGGTCAAATGCGTGTTCGGCATCAATGAAGGCGGCAATGCCACCGTTCTTCTGCGCCTCGGCAATGGCGTGAATGGCAAGCGTGGTTTTACCTGACGACTCGGGGCCGTAAATCTCAATGACGCGGCCGCGCGGATAACCGCCTATGCCCAAAGCCAAATCGAGGCTGATAGAGCCCGATGAAATGACCGGCACGTTCTCAACCACATTGTCGCCCATGCGCATTATCGAGCCCTTGCCGAAATTCTTCTCAATTTTGTCAATCGTCAGCTGTAAAGCCTTAATCTTCTCACTGTTAGCTGTACTAACACTTGCTTGTTCCTTTGCCATTTTTATGTTGTTTTTTGATTTGTTATCGAAAGCGATAAATATAAAAAGAAAGTCGAAACAATCTGGGTGTGCAATAATTGTTTTTCGGCGAATATCGGCAAATCAAGCAACAATGCGGCTTTCGGTAATAAAAAATGATTTTTACAAAACTATTTCACAAAAACATATCGGAATTCAAAAAAAAATGCTATAACTTTAACCTTGTTCGTGTTACACGAAACCACGTACTTTTTTAAACTATATACCACGTTTTATTATGAAAGTGTATCAACCTAACGAGATTAAGAATCTCTCCTTAATTGGTGCGGCCGGCTCCGGGAAAACCACTCTGGCCGAAGCAATGATGTTTGAGGCCGGAGTGATATCACGCCGCGGCGACATCGAAAGTCAAAACACAGTGTCGGACTACAACGCCATCGAGCACGAGCAGGGGCGTTCAGTTTATTCAACAGTTCTGCACGTCGAGTTCAACAACAAGAAGTTGAACATTATCGACACTCCGGGACTCGACGACTTTGTGGGCGGAGTAATTTCGTCTCTCGCCGTAACCGATGCTGCAATTATGGTCATCAACTCGTCGAAGGGTGTTGAGGTGGGCACGCAGACAATTTCGCGCCACTGCAACCGCCTGAACACGTCGATGCTGATTGCCGTTAACCAACTCGACCACGAGAAGGCAAATTTCGACAAGACTATTGAGGAGCTGCACGCTCTCTACGGAAACAAGGTTGCCATTGTGCAGTACCCAATCAACCCGGGCACGGGCTACAACGAAATGGTTGACGTGCTGAAGATGAAGATGTACCGCTGGAAACCCGAAGGCGGTGTTCCGGAAGTGCTTGACATCCCAGCCGACCAAATGGATAAGGCAAAAGACCTGAACGCAAAACTGATTGAGGCTGCCGCCGAAAACGACGACACCTTGATGGAGAAATTCTTTGAGGAAGGCTCGCTTGACGAGGACCAGATGCGCGCCGGAATCCGCGCCGGAATCATCAGCCGCGGAATGTTCCCAGTATTCTGCGTTGCAGGTAAGAAAGATATGGGCATCCGCCGTATGATGGAGTTTGTGGGCAATGTGGCTCCAAACCCGACTGAAATGCCCGCTCCTGTCAACTCTGAAGGCAATGAGGTTAAATGCGACCCGAACGGCAAGACTTCGGTCTTCATCTTCAAGACAACAGTTGAGGAGCACGTTGGTGAGGTTCTCTACTTCAAAGTAATGTCTGGTAAGATTACCGAGGGTATGGACCTTGTGAACACCAACAAGAACGCCAAAGAGCGTCTGTCGCAGTTCTTCTCGCCTGCAGGCAAGAACCGCGAGAAACTTACCGAAATGGTGGCCGGCGATATTGGCGCAATGGTGAAACTGAAAGAGACAAAAACAAATCATACTCTGAACGACAAGGATTTAGACTGGACTTATCCAGCAATCCAAATGCCCGACCCGCGTTTCCGCACAGCCATCAAACCAGTGGATGCATCGGAAGAGGAGAAATTGGGCGACCTGCTCGTCCGCAAGTCACAGGAAGACCCGAGCATTGTTGTCGAATATTCTAAAGAACTGAAACAGACTATAGTTTACGGTCAAGGTGAGTTCCACATAAACTCGCTGAAATGGCAGTTGGAGAACTTGCACGGCTTGAAAGTGCAGTTCATCGACCCGAAGATTCCGTACCGCGAGACTATCACCAAAGCCGCACAGGCCGACTATCGCCACAAGAAACAATCAGGTGGTGCCGGACAGTTTGGTGAGGTTCACATGATTATCGAACCGTACTACGAGGGAATGCCTGCACCATCGACTTACAAAATCGATGGCAAAGACTGGTCAGTCAGCCTTCGTGGAACTGAGGAAATCAGCCTGCCGTGGGGCGGAAAACTCATCTACTGCAACTGCATTGTGGGTGGCGCCATCGAGGCACGCTTCATGCCGGCAATCCAGAAGGGTATAATGGAGAAGATGGAGGAAGGCCCGCTGACGGGTTCTTACGCTCGCGATATCCGCGTCTGCATCTACGACGGAAAGATGCACCCGGTTGACTCGAACGAAATCTCGTTCAAACTTGCCGGACGCAACGCTTTCAGCCAGGCATTCAAATCCGCCGGCCCGAAGATTATGGAGCCGATTTACGATGTTGAGGTGCTTGTGCCGTCAGAGTATATGGGCGACGTAATGAGTGACTTGCAAGGACGCCGCGCCATGATTATGGGTATGAGCAGCGAATCGGGCTACGAGAAGCTGCATGCCCGCGTTCCGCTGGCTGAGTTGAACAAGTATTCAACTTCGTTGAGCTCACTCACATCGGGTAGCGCAACCTACACAATGAAATTCGCCGAGTACGCACAAGTGCCGAGCGATGTTCAGGAGAAGCTGCTCAAAGCTTACGAGGCCGAACACAAAGACGAAGAATAGTTTTTCATTTGTTGTTAAGTTATATGAAGAAAGCCGTCCCGTTTGGAACGGCTTTCTTTTTAGATTGGCTGCCAAATCGATATGGACCCCGAAAGTTTTTGACCAACAATCAAGGTTCATATAAAAATCACATCTAAACTTAAAACTTGTTAAAAAATGCCGATTCCGTTCAAAAACATAATCGGCGCGAATGGTTAGTTTTGCTTGTTTCACAAAAAGTACGAAAATGGGCAAGGAGACGTCAAAAACCCCGCTAATGGACCAGTATAACAAGATTAAATCGAGTTATCCCGATGCTATCTTGCTATTTCGTGTGGGCGATTTTTACGAAACATATTCGAGCGACGCTGTCACAACAGCGAAGATTCTGAACATCACGCTTACTAAACGCTCAAACGGTGCGGCGGCCGATGTTGAAATGGCCGGATTCCCCTATCATGCGCTCGACACCTATCTTCCGAAACTTGTGCGTGCTGGCCAGCGTGTCGCTATCTGCGACCAGCTTGAAGACCCGAAACTTACCAAAACTCTTGTGAAACGCGGTGTTACTGAGCTTGTTACGCCAGGTGTTTCCGTCAGCGATAATATTCTGGAAAACCGCGAGAACAACTTCCTTGCTTCGGTTTATATCGAAAAGAAACAAGCCGGAATATCATTCCTTGACCTGTCAACAGGCGAGTTCTATGTGGCTGAGGGCAGTATGGATTACGTGAACAAGCTGATTCAGACTTTCCGCCCGAAAGAATTGCTATACGAGCACGGCAACAAAGAGCTGATTCAGGACACCTTCGGCATGGGTTTCTACATCTATGCCGTTGACGAGTGGGTTTATTCGGCGCAGGCCGCCACCGACCGTCTCCTGAAGCATTTCCAGACACAGTCGCTCAAAGGTTTCGGCATCGACAAGCTGCAGCTTGGTACAATAGCCGCTGGCGCCGTTCTGCATTATCTTGACATCACACAGCACACACAGATAGGCAACATAACCGGCATCCAGCGCATTGCCGAGGATGAGTATGTCTGGATTGACCGTTTCACCTTCCGCAACCTCGAGGTTTTTGCGCCGCTGAACGAAGACGGGCACAGCCTTATCGATGTGATAGACAACACCTTGACACCTATGGGCTCGCGAATGCTGAAACGCTGGGTGTCGCTGCCGCTGAAAAACGTGACAGCCATTCATGAGCGCCAACAGATAGCTTCGTATTTTGCTGATAACGAAGATGTGAAACTACAGATTGAGGCCGAATTGAAAAATATGGGCGACCTTGAAAGGCTTATAAGCAAGGTTACTTTCAACCGCATCAATCCGCGCGAGATGCTTACGCTGAAAAATGCGCTGCAGTCGATTGGCCCGATTAAACAGATATGCGAGCAATCTGGCATCGAGGCTCTTAGGGTTGTAGGCGAACAGTTGAATCCTTGCTCATCAATCTGCAACAAGATTGAGAACGAGATAAACATTGACCCCCCGGTGCAGGTGGCCAAAGGCAACGCCATAAAAAGCGGTGTGAATGCCGAGCTTGACGAGTTGCGCCACATTGCATATGAAGGACGCGACTATCTTTTGGAACTGCAGCAGCGCGAGAGCCTTGAAACCGGCATCCCGTCGCTGAAAGTGAGTTTCAATAACGTTTTTGGATACTACATTGAGGTACGCAACGCCCACCGCGACAAGGTGCCGCAAGACTGGATTCGCAAACAGACGCTTGTCAATGCCGAACGCTACATAACCAAGGAGTTGAAGGAGTATGAGGAGAAGATTATGGGTGCCGAGGAGAAGATTCTGGCATTGGAGCAGAAAATATACAACGACCTGGTTTTTGCCGTGTCGAAATTTGTGACGGCCATTCAGCTTGATGCCGCGCTTCTTGCCAAAATTGACTGTTTACTCTCGTTTGCCACTACAGCACGCATTCACCATTATTGCATGCCTGTGGTTGACGACAGCCGCGTCTTCGAGATAAAAGAAGGCCGCCACCCTGTTATCGAAACTCAGATGCAACCTGGCGAAGAGTATGTGTCGAATAACGTGACACTTAACGACGATGACCAGCAGATTATCATCATCACCGGTCCGAACATGGCCGGAAAATCGGCTCTATTAAGGCAGACGGCGCTCATTGTACTATTGGCGCAAATAGGTTCGTTTGTTCCGGCAGAGGCCGTCCACATCGGCTTCATCGACCGTATCTTCACACGTGTCGGCGCATCGGATAACATCTCAGTGGGCGAATCAACGTTTATGGTGGAGATGAACGAGGCCGCAAATATTCTGAACAATATTAGCGAGCGCAGCTTGATTTTGCTCGACGAGCTTGGCCGCGGTACTTCAACTTATGACGGAATCAGCATTGCGTGGGCCATTGTGGAGTATATCCACAACCACCCTTCGTATAAGGCAAAAACAATGTTCGCCACTCACTATCACGAGCTTAACGAGATGAGCAAATCGTTTGAGCGCATAAAGAACTACAACGTATCGGTTCGAGAGGTTGATAAGAAGGTTTTGTTCTTACGAAAACTGGTGCCGGGTGGCAGTGAGCATAGCTTCGGTATTCATGTGGCGCGCATGGCCGGAATGCCGAAGAGTGTAGTTGCGCGCGCCGAGGTCATTTTGGGTGACCTTGAAAAATCGCGGCGCAACACCGAGTCGTCGGTGAACACGGCAAAATCGTCGGGCGGAGTGCAGCTCAGCTTCTTCCAACTTGACGACCCAGTTCTAAAAGAAATCCGCGACCAGATAAAAAATCTTGATATCGACAACCTGACACCTATCGAGGCTCTGAACAAACTGAACGATATCAAGCGGATAACGGGAATCTGATTTTCCGGATATTTCACATAAAAACGCCGCAACTGTATGAATCAATACCAATTGCGGCGTTTTTGCATGCCGGCTGTCAGCCAATCTTTTTCTGCATCAAATCTTATCAAAAGCCTGCGCAAGGTCGTCGATAATGTCGTCGACATGCTCGGTTCCGATGCTCAAGCGGATAGTACTTGGCGTGATGTGCTGCTCAGCCAGTTCCTCGGGCGACAGTTGTGAATGGGTAGTTGTATAAGGATGAATCACAAGGCTTTTAACATCGGCCACGTTAGCCAACAAGCTGAAAATCTTCAAATTGTCGATAAACTTCCAAGCCTCTTCCTGACCGCCTTTTATCTCGAAGGTGAAGATTGAACCACCGCCGTTGGGAAAGTATTTTTTGTATAACTCGTGGTCGGGGTGGCTGCTGAGTGCCGGATGGTTCACACGAGCAACTTTCGGATGTTTGCTCAAGAAATCGACTACTTTCAAGGCGTTCTCAACGTGACGCTCAACTCTGAGACTCAGTGTTTCAACACCTTGCAGTAATATCCATGCGTTGAACGGCGAAATAGCAGCGCCAGTGTCGCGCAAGATGACCGCACGGATGCGGGTTACAAAAGCCGCAGCTCCTGCCACATCGGCAAACACGGCTCCGTGATATGACGGGTCTGGCAAAGCAAGCGATGGGTATTTTTCAGCATTGGCTTTCCAATCGAATTTGCCGCCGTCAACAATAACGCCACCAAGGCTGCTGCCGTGGCCGCCGAGGAATTTTGTGGCTGAGTGAACAACCACGTCGGCGCCGTGCTCCAGCGGACGAATCAGATATGGAGTGCCGAAAGTATTGTCAACAATCAATGGAATGTTATGGCGGTGAGCAACTTCTGCCACAGCCTCAATGTTCAGAACGTCGCTGTTAGGGTTGCCAAAAGTCTCGGCAAAAACCACTTTCGTATTCGGTTTGATGGCGGCTTCAAGAGCTTTCAAGTCGTTCACTTTGACAATGGTGTTAGTCACGCCTTGTGTCGCAAGTGTATGAGTGATAAGATTATAGCTGCCGCCGTAGAGGTTGTCGGCCGCCACAATGTGGTCGCCCGCTTTCGCGATATTTTGCAATGCGTAGGTGATGGCTGCCGCGCCGCTGGCTACTGCCAAACCGGCTACACCGCCCTCGAGTGCCGCCACGCGGTCCTCAAAAACACTTTGCGTTGTGTTGGTGAGGCGTCCATAAATGTTGCCCGCGTCGCGCAGACCAAAACGGTCAGCAGCGTGCTGTGAGTTGTGGAACACGTACGATGTTGTTTGATAGATTGGAACTGCGCGCGAGTCGGTTGTCGGGTCGGCGTTCTCTTGTCCTACGTGAAGTTGTAGTGTTTCGAAATGAAGTTTTTTCTGTGTCATGATTGTAAATTTTAATTGTTAATATTTAATGTTATCGTTTTAGAATTTTTGATGTGACAAAAATGCAATACCTGGAAATATCCACCAAATATTTACTAGTATTTGAAATAAACAACTGTTATTGTGTTTCTAATATCGCTTTTATTCTAAAACCAATATTTCAAAATGGGTTTAACAGAATTTTATTCCAAGCCGAAGTGCGGTGAATGACACTGGAATAAGCTCGCAAATGCCAGAATTGTGCTAATAAATGTCATTTTAAACGGAAAAACCGCTTCGAAGGCTATCAAGCGGTTTGTGGATGGGTGGAGCATAGCGGACTCGAACCGCCTACCTATTCGTTGCGAACGAATCGCTCTGCCAGATGAGCTAATGCCCCATTTGCGTTGCAGCAAAAATAGAAAAAAACACTGCGATTGCTGAACGGGGTTAAATGTTTAGTTTTTTCACACAAAAAACGCCCCGTCATCTTCTGACAACGGAGCGTTTCATTTTATCGGCTTACCAATTATTAAACCGCCATAATGTCTTGCTCTTTCTTTTTGAGAAGCTCATCTACCTTGCCGATATAGCTGTCGGTAAGTTTCTGCATCGATTCTTCGGCGTCTTTCGCCAAATCTTCTGCAAGACCGTCTTTCTTCATCTTTTTGAAGGCTTCGTTGGCATCTTTACGCACATTGCGGATGATGATTTTCGAATTCTCGCCTTCCTGTTTGGCCTGTTTCACAAGTTCGCGTCGGCGCTCCTCGGTAAGGGGCGGAACGGCAATAATTATCGACTCGCCGTTATTTGTCGGGTTGAAACCAAGGTTCGATACCAGAATGGCCTTCTCAATCACCTCGAACATTTTTTTCTCCCACGGCTGTATCTTGATAGTGCGCGCATCGGGAACGGTAACGTTCGACACCTGCGACAAGCTCATCTGCGAGCCATAATAGTCAACCATAACGTTGTCGAGCACACGTATGTCGGCCTTGCCGGCGCGGATGTGCGCTATTGAGTCTTCAAGAAAATCGACAGCCTTCGCCATTTGGGCTTTCGATTTCTCGATTTGCTTTTTCACGTCTTCTTGTGTCATCATAACTGTAAATGTTTTAAATGGTTACTAATGTTCCGATATTCTCTCCCGAGATAACCTTGATAAGATTTCCGGGTTTGTCCATATTGAAAACAACAATAGGCAGATTGTTCTCCTTGCACATTGTTGTGGCCGTCAAGTCCATCACTTTCAAGCCTTTATTATAGATTTCGTCGTAAGTAATAGTGTCGAACTTGGTTGCAGTCGGGTCTTTTTCGGGGTCGGCGGTGTAGATGCCGTCAACGCGGGTGCCTTTGAGCATCACATCGGCTTCAATCTCAATTCCGCGCAGCGACGAGCCTGTGTCGGTTGTGAAATACGGATTGCCCGTTCCGCCCGACATAATAACCACCTCGCCGCGTTTCAGCGCCTCAATGGCCTTGGGTTTAGAGTAGAACTCACCTATCGGTTCCATCCGAATGGCCGTCAGCACGCGAGCCGGCTGACCTATGCTTTCCAGCGCCGAGCACAAAGCCATTGAGTTGATGACTGTTGCAAGCATTCCCATCTGGTCGCCTTTGTAGCGGTCAAACCCTTTCGACGCGCCGCTCAGTCCGCGGAAAATATTGCCACCGCCTATCACAATGCCTATCTGGACACCCATACCGGCAATCTCCTTAATCTGGGCGGCATACTCGTTGAGCCGCTGCGTGTCGATGCCGTAGCCTTGCGCGCCCATCAGCGATTCGCCACTGAGTTTCAATAAAATGCGTTTATATTTTGCCATATTTCCTATAATAAAATAACGTGTGAAGGTAACTAAAAACTTAAAACAGTTCAATTTCAGAACGCAAAAGTTGAAGATTCTGCAGCCAAACCGCTGTTTTTTAGGTCGAAACCTAGCTCCCAGCGACCTGACTTTCAAACTATATTCGGTTAATAAGTTATGTAGAATTTTTCCGGCCACCTTCAAAAAGCACACTTTTGACATTATATTTTTATAGTTCGAAATTTCATAACAGATATGTCGAAATACAGCAGAACACTAATGATTGCAGCAATGGCAGGGCTTACAGCCTGCGTGCCGTCGAAACAATTTCAGGAGCTGAAAGAGAAGAACGAGGCGATAGTTGCCGAACGCGATTCAGTAAAAAGCCTGAACGAAGACCTCACCGTAAAATCAACCGAGCTTGAGGCTCAAGTGGAGGAACTGAACAAGAAACTAGAGACCGAAGCCGGCACCAAATCAGTGATACGCGACTCGGCGATGTTCTACAAGAAGCAGTACAAGGTGTTCAAGACTATGTACGACGACCTTAACGACGAGCAGGAAAAACAAACCACGAAAGATGAGAGCGAAATGCGTCAGCTTATGGCCGACCTGCAAGTCAGCAAGCAGGATTTGCTTGAAAAAGAACGTATTCTGAAAGAAAAACAACAGGAACTTGACGAGCGCGACGCCATTCTGGTGGCACTCGACTCGAACCTCAATATGCAGCGCCGCGAGCTTGCCGAGAAAAACCGCCGTGTTCAGGAACTGGAGACCATTCTGAACCAGAAAGACTCATCAGTGAGAGCGCTGAAGCAGAAAATAAGCCAGGCTTTGCTTGGTTTTGAAGACAAAGGACTTACCGTAGAGCAACGCAACGGCAAAGTGTATGTCACTATGGATGAGAAACTCCTGTTCAAGTCGGGCAAATGGGATGTTGACCCCAAAGGTCAGGCCGCCCTCAAACAGATAGCCGGAGTGCTTGCTGCAAATACCGATGTCAATATAATGATTGAAGGCCACACCGATGATGTCCCGATGAAAGGCACCGGCGACATTCAGGACAACTGGGACCTGAGCGCCAAACGTGCCACCACAATCGTCAAACTACTTGTCAACGACGGCAAGATTGACGGCAAACGCATCTCGGCTGCCGGCCGCTCACAGTATTCGCCTATCGACCCGGCAAAAACCTCTGAGGCTCGCGCCAAAAACCGCCGCACAGAAATAATTCTCACTCCAAAACTCGACGAGATATTCCGAATTTTGGAAACGAATTAACTTAAGGCACAAGGCAATAGGCATAAGGCACTAGTATAATTACGAATTTTGAATTACGAATTACGAAACGGATATTAAACAGCAAAGCGATTAAACTTGTTAAACATTAAACCTATTAAACAGCGAAGCGTTTCAACTTTAAACTTTAAACTCGATAACTTCTAACTTATATGGACCTTCTTAAAAACTATCCGATGCCGTTCTCGGCAGCCGACATTGAGCAAAAGGTGTTTGACGCCAAAACCCGTTCAAAACAGCTTTTCGATGTTGAGCATTTGAAACTTGCGCTCAGCCTTATCGATTTGACTACGCTCAACTCGGTTGACACGCAGGAAAAAGGCGCACGTTTTGCAAACAATGTCAACAACTTCCACGACAATTTCTCGGGCATACCTGATGTAGCCGCAATATGCGTCTATCCGTCGCTTGTTAAGACTGTGGCCACAACGCTGAAGCGTCCTGGTGTGGGCGTGGCTTCGGTTGCGGCTTGCTTCCCCGCATCGCAGTCGTTCATCGAGGTAAAGGCTTTGGAATGTAAAATGGCCGTTGAAGCTGGTGCCACCGACATCGATATCGTGATTTCGCAAGGCGCGTGGCTTGCAAACGACTATCAGACGGTGTTTGATGAGATTAAAGCCATAAAGGCCGCCGTTGGAAAGGCCCACCTCAAGGTGATTCTTGAAACTGGTGTGCTGCGCTCGGTTGAGGATATATGGAACGCCAGCATTGTTGCAATGGAGGCCGGCGCCGATTTCATAAAGACTTCTACCGGAAAACTTGAACCTGCCGCCACTCCGCAGGCTGTTTGCGTAATGTGCGAGGCCATAAAGGCTTATGCTGCAAAAACCGGACGCAAGGTGGGAATAAAACCTGCCGGCGGAATGTCAATTTCAGAAGATGCCTTGCTTTATATGGCCATTGTAGAGAATCTGTTGGGAGCCGAATGGCTTAACAATAAAATGTTCCGCCTGGGCGCAAGCCGTATGGCAAACAACATTCTAAAGGACATTGTCAGCATTGAGTCGGGCAAGGTTCAGGATGTTAAGTACTTCTAAGAAACTATTTATTTTTCACACAGACGGAAAAGGGATTGTCTTCATTGCAGGACAATCCCTTTTTATTTTGTGTGCCCGTTAAGGCTACTTGCAATATTTCTCCAGCATCACCTTCATCTCTACTGCAACTAATTTGGCAGCTTCGGCGGCTTTTTCGGCAAAGTCGGTGCCGTTGCTTGCGTAGATTATGGCGCGCGACGAGTTGACAATCAGTCCACACTGCGAGTTCATTCCGTAGCGGCAGACCTCCTCGAGCGAGCCGCCCTGCGCCCCAATGCCAGGCACAAGCAAAAAATGGTCGGGGGCGATGCGGCGGATATCCTCGAAC
>JAFYYJ010000070.1 GCA_017557605.1 Salinivirgaceae bacterium | reverse complement strand
TGACTAAGCATAATGGTGTCAACCGCGCCAAGCGTCATCACCAGCAGGGTTTCCATAAAGATTGGCCCCGCCAGAAGCGCAAGTTGTTTTTGTAAGCCGTCGAGTTGGAATGCTTTCATTTACAATTGTTCAGAACACAGATTGAACGGATTTTTACAGATTCTCTTGAATTATGCTTTCTGATTAATGGTAGCTCTCGGCACAATGCTGTCCGTTGACTGTAGTCTGTAGTCAAAATTCTATTAATCAATTAGTCAGTCAATCAATCAGTTAATTCCCTGATATTCTTTTCAGTGCGCCCGTTTCAGCATCAAACTCGATAGAGTACTTATGGTTTGCTAGATAGTCGGACGGCATCGGCACAACCACGCCTTTTTGAGCGATTGTCCACTGACTTGTGTGGTGTAGCAGTCCATCGCAATCAATTGATACAGAAACCATTCCGGGTGTGCGGTAGTAAAGTCCGTATTTAATACTTGACGACGATTTGCCCGATGTGTCGATTTCCTTTATCGACACTTTTGGCGAGTTCGTCAATGTGTTGATTTTCATTGTGATAGGATAGGACTCACCACGTTTTGCGGTGCCGAATCCGAATTGTTTCGAGAAGTAGCCAAAAGTGATTTGCTCATCTTCGGGCTTGCCATTTGGCGTTACCACAACCGATTGTGTGTAAGTTTGTTTTGTGCTCTTACCTATAAAAAGGTTTAAGTATTCGGCTTCCAATCTGTCGAGTTCCTGAATCATCAGTTTCATAGCCTTGCCGTCGGCATTGTTGGCCTCTTCGGCAATGCCAGCAACAAGTTTCAGACGGCGTTTGCGGATTTTGCGAATGAATGCTGCGGCAGCTGCGGCGTTCTCTTCCTCGGTCATCACAATCGGCTGCGCTTGTTTCGGTTTCTTCACTTCAACAGAATCCTCATCGTTCGCATCTTCTTCATCTTCAATAACTATGAATGGTTTAACACCCATATCCAAAAAGCTGATTGGCTTTGCGTCAGGCTCAGCGTTGTTCTGCGGTTTCGGCGCCTTGTAGCCTTCAATGGTGCGCGGACAGTTGCAAGCCAGAATGGTGCCGTCGTCGTTCAACTGAATCATCGGCAGATTGTCGATTCCGGTAAAGTTGATTGCGTAGAGTTGGCTTGTGTCGGGCTGACTTATGCGGTCAACTTTCACATTTTCAATAGAATATATAGTTGCCGATTCTTCGATAATCCCCGTTGTGATGTTCAGATATTTCTCGGCATACTGAGCGTATGGGCCTTTGGCCGTCACCGTTTTTTCGATTTTCAAACTGACCATCAACGAATTGCTTGGTAATGAGTAAAATACCTGATGACCATCGATATTCATTTCGCCATTGACGGGTGTTACAAAATAGCTGTTTTCAACATCTTTTTGGCCGAAAGCCAGCGTTGCCGAAGTTAAAGTGGCGATTGTGATAACTGATTTCAAACTATTCATTATCAAGATTTTTAAGTTTCAAAAACGCTTTGCCCAAATTGTCTGTTATATTACTTGCCGTAACGAATTCCATTCCGTCGGTGCGGGCGGCAATATCGCCTGCCAGACCGTGAATACCCACGCCCAAAACAGCGGCCTCGGCGGAGGTGTACTTTTGAGCCAGCAAAGATAAGATAATTCCTGTCAAAACATCGCCGCTACCAGCCGTTGCCATTCCGGCGTTGCCAGTAGTGTTGAAGCGCACCGTGCCGTCGGGTGTGGCTACAGATGTAAACGCGCCTTTCAGCACGATTATTACATTAAGCCGCTTCGCCAGTTCAATTTGTGTCAGCATCCGCTCGTAACCTGTCATGTGATGGTGCGTCAGGCGGTCGAATTCGCCCGGATGCGGCGTTAGTATGGTGTTGGGTTTCAGATTGTTGAGCAATTCGGGTGTGTCGGCCAGAATGTTTATGGCGTCAGCGTCAATCACCATTGGGGCGGAGCAGTTTTTCAGAAGTTGCGCCAGCCCGTCGCGTGTTTGCTGACTCTGTCCGATGCCCGGACCGATTCCCACTGCCGAAAAGCGTTGCAGACGGTCGGCAGAGCAATATTCGGCCTGACTGTCGTCGATATTCAGAATTGCTTCAGGCACAGCTGTTTGCATTATCTGATAAGCCGACTGCGGCACGTGGACGGTGAGTAGCCCACAACCCGTGTGCAGACACGCACGAGCCGCCAGAACAGCCGCACCGCTCATTTGGTAGCTTCCTGCCGAAAGCAGCGCGTGTCCGAATGTTCCCTTGTGGGCAAACCTTGGACGTGGCTTGACAAGCCGCGCAAGGTCGGCTTTTTGTGTAAGAATGAACGGCGTTTCGGCGCTGTCAATAGCCTGTTGGCTTATGCCGATGGGCAAGATGTGGAATTGTCCTACAAACGGCTCATTTTCAGCAAAAAGGAACGACAGTTTTGCCATTTGCAGACTCAGCGTGTGCCTTGCCTTAATGATTGCACCCGTGTTCTGCCGGTTATCGGTGCAGAACAATCCCGACGGAATATCAATAGCAACTATCTCATTTCCAGAATTATTGATATGCTCAATCAGTTCCGCCCAATAGCCTTCGACAGGCCGGTTCAAACCAGAACCGAATATGCCGTCAACCACAATCCAGCCTTGTGGAATTGTCGGGAAAGTATCGCCTTTGTCAATTTTAACCAACTGAACATTAGATATTTCACGCAGTCTATCTAAATTCAACTTTAAGTCGGGGCTTTGATTGCTGCCAATATTCAGCTGATACACAATATTTTCCGAGGAAAGACGGGATAGAAGTCTAGCAACAGCCAAAGCATCGCCGCCGTTGTTGCCTGCACCGGCAAAAAACACAAAACGCGGATTGTTATAGTGCCCAATCAGCCATTTTGCAATGGCATCGGCAGCACGTTCCATAAGGTCAATTGAAGCAATTGGCTCGTTTTCAATGGTAAAACGGTCGCAAGCTCTAATTTGTTCCGCATTTAGTATCTTCATTGCCTTTAATTATTTAACAATCAGCCTATTGTGATGATTGCGAATTGTGCGCATCATTGGTGCGTACACCGCCATTCGCTGCTGTTATTTCATTTGCAAAGATAACCTCTCATTAATATATTTGCCTAATAAAATCAATTAAGTAATGTTTAAAAATCATCCAAAAGGGCTTTTGGCGGCAGCCTTGAGTAATATGGGCGAACGGTTTGGCTACTATATTATGAATGCCGTCTTAGTGTTGTTTTTGTGTTCTAAATTCGGATTATCGGAGGAGAAAGCCACGGCTATCTATTCGGTTTTCTATATGGGTATTTATATCCTGAGCCTGGTGGGCGGTATTATTGCCGACCGCACACAGAACTACAAAGCCACAATTCAGTCAGGTTTGATAGTAATGGCTTCGGGCTACGCCATTCTTTCGATTCCAATTATGACAACATCGGGAAACATCGGCTGGCTGCTGCCATTGACTTGTGTGGCGCTATTTATGATTGCATTCGGCAATGGCCTGTTCAAGGGCAACCTTCAAGCCATTGTGGGACAGATGTACGACAATTTTGAGGCCGAGGCTGCAAAGCAAGGCGAAGAGGCTCTGGCTGTCGCTAAAACGAAACGCGACCCAGGATTCCAAATCTTCTATATGTTCATCAATGTTGGCGGACTCATCGCACCTTTTGTAGCACCTATTCTGCGCAGCTGGTGGCTTAACCACAACGGTCTTAGCTACAATGCCGACCTTCCGGCCTTATGCCACCAATATATTGCCGCCGGAGCTGCAATGGCACCTGAGGCACTGGCTAAAATGAATGAATTGATTGCCCAGGTAACAATCTCAGTACCAACCGATTTGTCGACATTCTGCCAGCAATATCTCGCTGCGTTCAATACTGGTGTTCACTATTCGTTCATAGCTTCGGTAGCGGCAATGCTCATTTCGCTTACCATTTTCGTATGCACTAAAAGAAGTTTGCCCACACCGGCTAAAAAAGAGGCTCAGGTGGTTAGCGACTATACCGACGAGGAGCGAAGCGCCATGGCAACCGAAATACGCCAGCGCATATACGCTTTGTTCGCAGTGTTGGTAATTGCTGTGTTTTTTTGGTGGTCGTTTCATCAGAACGGAACATCTATGTCGCTATTTGCACGCGATTTTGTAATCACATCGTCAATAGCACCGGAAATTTGGCAATCAATAAACCCGTTCTTTGTAATTGTGCTGACATTCCCAATGATGTGGCTCTTCGGAACACAATGGGGACGCCGTTTCTCTACACCGAAGAAGATAGCCATTGGTATGGGAATTGCAGGTATAGCCTATCTGTTTATGAGCATTTTCTGCTTCCAACACGGCTATCCTTCGGCAACCGATTTTCGCGCACTCGACGCTTCAACGGCTGCCAGTCTTAAATCGGGACCTATGGTGCTCATAATCTACTATTTCTTTATGACCGTGGCCGAACTGTTTATCAGTCCGCTCGGCTTGAGTTTTGTTTCGAAGGTGGCGCCTAAGAACCTGCTCGGTCTATGCCAGGGCTTGTGGCTTGGCGCAACAGCCGTTGGCAATGGTTTCCTATGGATTGGCCCGCTTATGTACAACAAGATAGCCATTTGGCAATGCTGGGCTGTTTTCTTCGCCGTATGCTTCATTTCAATGGCCGTGATGCTTGCTATGGTTAAATGGCTTGAGAGAGTGACAAAATAGCGATGATTAAAACCGTAAACTGAAAATCATACGCAATAAAAAAGGCGGCCAATCGGTCGCCTTTTTCTATTTGAATCAATGTTGATTACAATTTGTTGTCGCTGCCAAGAACGTTGACAATCTTGTGGATGTACATCTTCTTCATGTTCTCGCGAGCCGGTTTCAGATACTGGCGCGGGTCGAAGTGTGATGGGTTCTCTGCAAGATATTTGCGGATAGCTGCGGTCATTGCCAGACGAGAGTCTGAATCGATGTTGATTTTGCAAACAGCCGATTTCGAAGCCTCGCGCAATTGCTCCTCCGGAATACCGATAGCTGCATCAAGTTTGCCACCATATTTGTTGATTGTCTCAACCTCTTCCTGAGGAACTGACGATGAGCCGTGCAGAACGATTGGGAAGCCCGGAAGTTTCTTCTCGATAGCGTGCAGAACGTCGAATGCCAACGGGGGTGGAACAAGAACACCATTTACTAAGGTACACTGTTCAGGGGTGAACTTGTGTGCGCCGTGCGATGTGCCGATTGAGATAGCCAGCGAGTCGCAACCTGTGCGAGTGGCGAAATCCACAACCTCTTCAGGTTTTGTGTAGTGTGATTCAGCGGCCGAAACTTCATCCTCAACACCTGCCAAAACGCCAAGCTCAGCCTCAACTGTAACGTCGTATTTGTGAGCGTACTCAACAACCTTCTTTGTCAGCTTGATATTCTCTTCGTACGGAAGAGACGAACCGTCAATCATAACTGAAGAGAAACCATTGTCGATGCAGTCTTTGCAGAGCTCGAAGCTGTCGCCGTGGTCGAGGTGAAGAACAATCTGCGGGTTGGGGCAGCCAAGTTCTTTTGCATACTCAACGGCGCCTTTTGCAAGGTTGCGAAGGATTGTGCCGTTAGCGTAGTTGCGAGCACCTTTCGATACCTGCATGATGACAGGAGACTTTGTCTCAACTGCGGCCATAACGATAGCCTGCATCTGTTCCATTGTGTTGAAGTTGAAGGCCGGGATAGCGTATCCGCCTTTAACTGCTTTAGCAAACATCTCACGGGTGTTTACCAAGCCTAAATCTTTGTAATTAACCATTTTATCTGATATTAAGTGAATAAAAAATACTTTTTTATCTTTTGCGCAAATATATTATTCTTTGTCATAATTTGGTTTTCTAATTTCGATAACTTTAAAAATTATATTCGGATTCTGATAATTGTTGTTTGTCAAAAATGATATGAGCGATGGTAGTGAAATCCTTTTGTGATTTGTCTTTATAATGAAACGCAATAATTTGAGGTTATTGGCTTGAAAACAAGGTTGATATGAAAAGGTTATTGATTCCGATATTGCTGATGCTGATTGTCGTGAATGTCAAGGCTCAGACCGACGGCAAGCGGCACGAGGTGGCTCTGAGCTACGGAATTGTTTCGATGCCCGAAATGTTTGAGTCAAATTATATTGAATTAGAAGCCAGTAAGTTTTTGCGGATGAATGTTAATATTCATGATGTAAAGCATTCCGAAGTCATTGGGTTGCAATATGCATATCAACCTGTCCGTTGGTTCGAGTTAGGTGTTGTTGGCTGTTTCAACAGAACTACGGCGAATGCCTATCCCTATTATACAGATAGCACAGAAGAAAAAGCAATAGGCGATGCGTCATTTAATTATTTGACAATTATGCCGATTATCAAACTTAACTGGTTCGATACTAAGTTTTTTGGTATGTATTCAAAATTTGCTTACGGTCTTTCTGTTGAAAAGATTGTAGTCAATAATTGGAACGATAATACAACGTCAGGTAGAGAACAATATGGCCCCGGATATCAGGTTTCGCCCATTTGCTTGCAAGTTGGAACACCTGAATTTCGCATTTTTCTTGAAGGAGGACTGGGGTTCCAAGGAATAATAAATATGGGATTAAAGTATAAGTTTTAATTAAAAATTATTGATTATGAAAAAGTTATTTGTTTCGGTGTTGATAATTGCATTTGCACATAGTGCGTTTGCTGTACGTCATCATGAATTTGCCGCCAGCTATGGCGAGGGTACTAATAACCAAATAGTTAATGGATTTGCTAATGTTGTTGGCACAATATTCACGCTCGGCTATGCCGATGTTACCGACTTGAAGTGGTCGGGTGCATACAATTTCAAATATGCCTTTCATCCGGTAAACTTCGTCGGTTTGGGTGTTGTAACAAGCTATCAGACATCGAAAGGCGATATTGTTCAAGGCACAAGCAAGAACAAGGACACCGATATAAGAGTTGTTGTTGGTAAAGCCGAAGGCAAGTATCTGACAATTATGCCGACAGTGTCGCTCAATTGGTTCGATTTTGACTATGTCTGTATGTATTCAAGGTTTGCAGCCGGCTATTCGCTTACAAAAACCACTCAAACTAATACCGTGGAAAGAAAAACAAATCATACAAGCGATTCATATTGGGGATTTCAGGTTGTGCCGGTTGCCATAGAGGCCGGTTCGCCGCTTGTGCGCGCTTTCATGGAGTTTGGCTACGGCTACGAGGGAATAGTCAACGTTGGCGTGAAGTGCAAGTTTTGAGAGGCGTGTAAAGTTTAGTGTTTAATGATTAATTAATGAAAATTAATCTGACACTTCACTCATTCAATCCTTCAATTAATCAATCCTTCAGTCCTTCAATTAATGCTACGACCGTGGGTGGAACCGCAGAATCGTATCCCGCAGATATTCCCTGTCGAGATGGGTGTAAATTTCAGTAGTTGTGATAGATTCGTGCCCCAACATTTCCTGAATCGCTTTTAAATCAGCACCTGCGTCAATCAGCTGTGATGCAAACGAGTGGCGGAACGTGTGTGGGCTAATGGGCTTCTTGAGACCGATTTTCTGCGCTAAATCCTTGATTATTGTGAACACCATAACGCGCGTCATTGCGTGGCCGCGGCGGTTTAGGAACAGAATGTTCTCGTCTTTGTGGTAGATGTTTAGTGTGTCGCGATAATTATGGATGTAGAGAGTGATAGCGTCTTTCATACCGCGTCCCATTGGAACCAATCGTTCTTTGCTTCCTTTACCTTTAATTTTTAAGTAACTTTCTGTAAAATGTAAGTCGGTGAGTTTCAGGCTGATGAGTTCCGAAACGCGCAGTCCGCAGCCGTACAAAGTCTCAAGGATGGCGCGGTTGCGATAGCCCGTCTCGCTTCCAAGGTCAATGGCATTAATCAAATCGTCAATCTCTTCGGGCGAGAGAACCGTGGGCAGTTTGCGGCCTAACTTCGGTGTCTCAATCATTTCCGACGGGTCGTGTTCGATAATATCGTGAATGACAAGGTATTTGAAAAACGACTTGATGCCCGACAGAATCCGTGCCTGCGAGCGAGAACTCATTCCGTCTTCGGTGTCAATCTCGTCGATGAATGAGCGGATGTCAGCTTGAGTGACAGTCAGCGGGCTATCGGTTTCCGAATAATCGATAAACTTCTGTATGTCTTTCATATAGGCCTCGATAGTGTTCGCCGAAAGCGATTTCTCGAGTTTCAGAAAGTTCTTGTAACTTGTCAGATAGTCGGCCCAAACCATATTTTTCAGATTTTTAGGTTGTCAACATATTTTCGTTATCCGAATAACAAAAATACCTTAAAAATGATAAGTTTGTAGCCCTAAAAATGTTTTTTTTAAATGTAACAATATGAATCTTTTAGAACAAATCAAGGAAAACGCCAAAAAGCAGAAACAGACAATTGTTCTGCCCGAAGGCTATGAGGAGCGCACCATAAAGGCCGCCGATGTGGTTATTGAACAAGGCATTGCCGACATTATTCTGATTGGCAACAAGGCCGAGTTGGAGAAGAAAGCCGCTGATTTCGGTTTGAAAAATATCTCGAAAGCGCTGATTGTTGACCCCGAAGACCACCCGCGCAAGCAGGAGTTTATCGACAAGCTTGTTGAGCTTCGCAAAAACAAGGGTATGACACCCGAAGAGGCTGCCCGTCTGCTCAAGAATCCGCTTTATTTGGGCGCGATGATGGTTAAGATGGGTATGGCCAAAGGCGAAGTTGCCGGTGCCGACAATGCAACTGGCGACGTGCTTCGTCCTGCATTCCAAATAGTTAAGACAAAACCTGGCATTTCGTGCGTTTCGGGCGCGTTTGTGATGGTGCTGAAAGACAAATCGTATGGCGACAACGGCATTATGGTGTTTGCCGACTGCGCCGTTCTTCCTGTTCCGACAGCACAAGAGCTGGCACAGATTGCCGTTGAGGCAGGCAAGACAGCCAAAGCCATTGCCGGAATCAAAGACCCGAACGTGGCCATTCTGTCGTTCTCGACCAAAGGCAGCGCAAAGCACGAGGTTGTTGACAAAGTGATTGAGGCTACCAAAATCGCAAAAGAGATGGCACCCGATATGAAAATCGACGGCGAACTTCAGGCTGATGCCGCAATTGTTCCGGGCGTGGCCGCAAAGAAGGCGCCGGGCAGTGACATTGCCGGAAAAGCCAATGTGCTGGTGTTCCCGTCGCTCGAGACAGGCAATATCTGCTACAAGCTTGTTCAGCGTTTGGGCAACGCCGAGGCTTACGGCCCGATTCTGCAGGGTATGGCCGCACCAATCAACGACCTGTCACGCGGCTGCTCTGTTGAGGATGTGGTCAACGTTATCGCAATCACTTGTAATCAAGCAATCGCCTTAAATCAATAATTATGAACGTATTAGTATTGAATTGCGGCAGTTCGTCGCTCAAATATCAGCTCATTGATATGAACACCAAAAGTGTTCTGGCAAAGGGTATCTGTGAGAAAATCGGAATCGAAGGCTCGTCGCTTACGCATAAGCCGACAGGGAAGGAGCAACTGGTTGTCAATCAGCCGATGCCTGACCACAAGGCGGCTGTAAAGCTGGTTATGGACGCTCTGCTCGACAAGAAGTACGGCGTGGTTAAGTCGATGAGTGAGATTCAGGCTGTTGGTCACCGCGTGCTGCACGGCGGCAAGTTCTACAGCGGCTCGATTCTGATTAACGACGATGTGAAACGCGTTATCCGCGAGTGCTTCGACCTTGGCCCGCTTCACAATCCTGCCAACCTGATTGGCATTGAGGCTTGCGAGAGTCTGATGGGCAAAACACCGCAGGTGGCAGTGTTCGACACAGCCTTCCACCAAACAATGCCCGAAAAGGCTTATCTGTACGCTCTTCCGTATGAATATTACGAGAAATATGCCATTCGCAAATACGGCTTCCACGGGACAAGCCACTGGTACGTTTCGGGCCGCGCCATTGAGTTCGGCAAACTCGACAAAAAGAAATCGAAAGTGATTGTGGCTCACTTGGGCAACGGTGCAAGCATTTCGGCTGTTGTGGGCGGCAAGTGCGTCGACACAAGTATGGGCCTGACACCGCTCGAGGGCTTGGTTATGGGCACCCGCAGCGGCGACATTGACCCTGCTGTGGTTCAATATATTGCCAACAAGGAGAAACGTTCGGTTGACGATGTCCTTAACATTCTGAACAAGAAATCGGGCGTGCTTGGCGTGTCTGGCGTATCGAGCGACTTCCGCGACCTTGAGGCTGCAGCAAAGGCTGGCAACGAGCGTGCAAAAATCGCCTTCGATGTCTTTATCTACCGCGTTGCCAAATACATAGGCAGTTACGTGGCTGCAATGAACGGTGTTGATGCAATCGCCTTCACTGCTGGTCTGGGTGAGAACAACGGTGCCGCACGCAAGGCCATTTGCGATTATCTGGGGTACTTGGGTATCAAACTCAGCGCCACGAAAAACCAAATCCGCGGCGAGGAGGTTGTAATCTCAACCCCGTCGTCGAAAGTTAAGGTGATGGTCATCCCGACAAACGAGGAGCTGGCCATTGCTATGGAGACGGTGAGAATAGTTAAATAATTGATTAATTGAATGCATGAAGTATTGAATTAGTTGAATAATAGAATAATAGAAAAAGCGAAGTCGGAGAGGGCTTCGCTTTTTTTGTGGGTGCGCGGTCGTATAAAGTTTGCTGCAGACAAATAATTATAGTTTTTTCTAATAAAAATAATTGGTTTTAATGGTCTGATTTATAAATGTTTGAACGCATCGACACGAAAAAACATCGGTTTGAGATGAAAAATTTACGTGTGGCAGGTAGGGTAAAGGTGAGGTAAGCCTGTCATATAGTCGTAAAACGATAAAACGAACAAAGATGGAAAAGCAGGTAAGATTAGGAGTGTACAGAGTGCTTCGCAAAGTTGGGGTCAATCGACAGTATATTTACCCTGAGGCATCGTTCACAAACGATTTGTTCTTTGATGATATAGATTGGAAATGTTTCCTCTGCTTTGTTGAGGAGCAGTTTAAAATAGAAATAAACGACGAAGAGGCACAACGCCTTGTAACAGTCGAAAATACGATAGAATTAGTCAACAAACGTTTATCGCTTAATTAATTAGTTTTTTAGTTGGAAAGATGATTCGAAAGCCCGCTGAGCCCAGTGGGCTTTTGGGCTTGGAGTTTGGCTGCAAAGCCAACAATATTATAGATTTTTACCTTCTTATTTTCCGTATTTCTCCGTCATAACCTTCTGCAACTCGAACATCTCGTCGCGGAGGCGTGCGGCTTCCATAAAGTCGAGTTTGTCGGCGGCGCGTTCCATCTGCTTCTTGGTCTTGTCGATTGCTTTCAGAAGCGCCTCACGGCTCATATAGGCCACAACAGGCTCGGCGGCCAAGCCAACCTTTTCGGGTTCGCGGTAGTATGGCGTTGCGGTGTCGGCCTCGTCGGAGTTCATCGGGCGGCGTTTTGCCTTGACAATCTGAGTAGGAGTAATGCCGTGCTCCTCGTTGTAGCGCAACTGCTTCTCGCGACGGCGGTTGGTCTCGTCAATGGTGCGCTGCATTGAGTCGGTAATCTGGTCGGCATACATAATCACAAGGCCGTTCACGTTTCGTGCAGCACGTCCTGCGGTCTGTGTCAGCGAGCGCTCGTTGCGCAGGAATCCTTCCTTGTCGGCGTCCAGAATGGCCACCAGCGACACTTCGGGCAGGTCCAAACCTTCGCGCAGCAGATTGACGCCCACAAGCACATCGAACAGACCGTTGCGTAGGTCGTCCAATATCTTCACGCGCTCGAGCGTGTCCACATCGCTGTGGATATAATTCGACCGTATTCCCATACGGGTCAGATATTTCTGCAACTCTTCGGCCATACGCTTGGTGAGCGTCGTCACAAGCACACGCTCGTCTTTGGCGGCACGGCGGTTGATTTCGCCCACAAGGTCGTCAATCTGATTCAGACTCGGACGCACGTCAATCGGCGGGTCGAGCAAGCCTGTTGGACGAATCACTTGGTCAACAATCACGCCGCCGCATTTGGCCAGCTCATAGTCGGCAGGAGTGGCGCTCACATAGACGGTCTGTCCGGTCATCGCCTCAAACTCGTCGAATTTCAGTGGACGGTTGTCGAGCGCTGCAGGCAGGCGGAATCCGTATTCCACAAGGTTCTCTTTGCGTGAGCGGTCGCCGCCGAACATCGCGTGAATCTGCGGCACAGTTACGTGACTTTCGTCGATGACCGTGATAAAATCTTTCGGGAAATAATCGAGCAGACAGAACGGCCGTGTGCCAGCCGAGCGCCCGTCGAAATAGCGCGAATAGTTCTCAATTCCAGGGCAGTGCCCCAATTCGCGTATCATTTCAAGGTCGTAGTTCACACGCTCGTCGAGCCGTTTGGCCTCAAGGTGCTTGCCAATGCTGTTGAAATACTCAACCTGTGCCACAAGGTCGTCCTGAATCATACGGATGGCCTGCTGAATGCGGCTTTGCGTTGTCACGAATATGTTTGCAGGGTAGATTGAAACCTGCTCGGGGCGGTCGATAACACTGCCGTTCAGTGGGTCGAAAACTTCGATTTGGTCAATCTCGTCACCCCAGAACATCAGGCGGTAAGCGGCATCGCCATAGGCCAGATAAACGTCAACAGTATCGCCTTTGACGCGGAACGTACCACGGCTGAAATCCACTTCGTTGCGCGAGTAGAGAGCGTCAACCAGACGGCGCAGCAGTTGGTTGCGGCCAACGTTTTCGCCAACTTTCACGCTGATGCTGTTGCTGTAGAAATCGTCGGGGTTGCCAATGCCGTAAAGGCACGACACCGATGAGACCACAATCACATCGCGGCGGCCCGACAGCAGCGACGATGTGGTGTGCAGACGCAACTTCTCAATCTCGTCGTTGATGCTCAAATCCTTCTCAATATAGGTATCCGTTACCGGGATGTAAGCCTCTGGTTGGTAGTAGTCGTAGTACGACACGAAATACTCAACCGCATTGTTCGGGAAAAACTCTTTGAACTCGCTGTAGAGCTGCGCCGCAAGCGTCTTGTTGTGGCTCAAGATGAGCGCAGGGCGCTGCGCCTGCTCAAGCATATTGGCAATGGTGAACGTCTTGCCCGAACCCGTAACGCCCAGCAGAGTCTGATACTGCTGACCGCTATTCAGGCCGTCCACAAGTTGCTTGATGGCTTGCGGCTGGTCGCCCGTAGGCTTGAATGGCGAGTTAATCTCGAACGGCATTTATTGATTAACAGATTAATTGATTAATAGAATGACTGAAAGATTGAAGGATTTAAACTTGTTAAACCCGTTAAACTTTCAACTTTACTCAACTACTTCTTATAGAAAATCATATAAACAGGATAGTGGTCGCTGTAACCGCCATAGTATTTGCCTGAATACGAGCGTGATGGAGCAATATCGCCGTTGCTTTCCTTAAAGCTGATGAAATCAGGAGCAAAGATGTAGCCAGTGTTCTCGTAGAGGCGGAAACCTTTGGTGCGTGTTAGGAGAGGGTTGCTGACAATCAAGTTGTCGAGCATATCGTAACTGCCTTTGTAATAATATGTTCCGTGTCCATATTTGCCTTTGCCTGCTTGTTGCAGCTGATACATTATATTATTGAGTCGCGCATACTGTGTGGTGCCTTTTGCACCAAGAATGTTGAGCACACTCTCGTCGTCAGGCGTGTCGTTCATATCGCCCATAATCAGAATGTTACACTGCGGGTCGCGTTTGATGATAGAGTCAGTGATTTCCTTCAGGCGGTCGGCGCACTGTGCGCGTTTGTTCTCGGTTTTCTCTTTTCCGCCGATGCGCGATGGCCAGTGGTTCACAAAAACGTGCAGCGTATCCTTGCCTGACAGACCTTTAACGTAGAGAATATCGCGG
Organism: Salinivirgaceae bacterium; assembly: GCA_017557605.1. Lineage (GTDB taxonomy): Bacteria > Bacteroidota > Bacteroidia > Bacteroidales > SZUA-534 > RUG13583. Next base: position 3,146 of record JAFYYJ010000070.1, on the reverse strand, counting down.
GTGCGGTCGTTGCTTGGGCGAAGTTTCACTGTGAACGATTTGTGACTTACATACTTGAATGTCTGCGGGTTATACATCAGTCCGCAGTCAATTCCACGCGGGTCGGGACCTTCGTTGAGAATGCACTGGTAACCAGCTTCACTGATAGCTTTTTGTGACGCTAAATCGCGCAAAACAGAAATGTTTTCGGCCTCAATAATGCCTACAATATCAGGAAATTGTCCGGGGGCTGGATTCACTGCGGCAATAACTTCCGAAAGGTGTTGCAGTTTCTCGTAGTATCGCGCCGATGTCCAGTTTTTCTTGCCGTTCGGAGTGAATTCTTCATCGTTTTTACCTTCGGTGTTGAGAGTATCGAACAGATTCTCAACATTGTAACTCATAGCAGTGAAGAACGTCTTATTGTTCCATTTGGCAGGTTGCGCAGCTGCGCTCAAACCAGCTGTCAGCAAAATAAAAGTGAAAATTCGTTTCATATCCGTATTAAAATAAAGTACAAATATAGCTTGTCAACCTCAAAAATAAGAGTGTCGGATTATTTATTATGAGTGCCGCTTTCAAAGCGCATATAACTAACTCACGTCCACAAACTTGTTATGAACATTGGTGTGGCATCAGTGGCAGGTGAGAAGCCGCAGTTTTCGTAAAAGCCAATCTCTTTGTTGTAGGCCACAACCACAATCCGCAGATAGTCTCGGTAGTGCTCTTTCATTTTCTCAACAAGTTGTTTGCCAATATTTTGCCCTTGATATTCGGGGCGCACAAGCAGATAATGCACGTAAGCGTTCATCACGCCGTCGTCCATTGCGCAAATCATACCAACGAGTTTGTCGCCGTCCCAAGCCGAATAAACGGTCTTGAAATTGCGCATTGCAACCACCAGCTTGTCAGGAAAATGCCCCGACGACCATTCCACCGAAAGGAATAAATCTTCCAGTTCGGCGGCAGTAAAATTGTGAGTATCTTTATATTCTGTATTCATTATTCTATAATAACTATTCCGAACATTTTTGAGAGAATGTGTCAACTGCAATAATTATTAGGAGTCAATTATTTTTGATAATTCATTATATATTTGTTTTATTATTTCTACCAATTTATTGTTTTCATTATCAACGTCATCTAATTTTTGCGCTTGTTTATAAGGTATCAATACTCGTAAATGAGTTCCTACTGATAAATCAAAATAATTCCTATTAGAATTGCTAATAACTTCATCCCATGTTGTTCGTTCCTTCCAATTAGGAATGATTTGATTTAACTCTCTTACAAAATCCGATTTCCAATTTTTGCCTCGTTTTTCATTGTAGCGACCGCTCCAATTAGAAAAAAAACTATAATTATGTGTATTAATACTTTCTTCTTTACTTAGTTCAAGCCAAGCAATACCTCTATTAAAATGACTAAACTTAAGATAATATGAAACTACTTCCACGTGATACCCACAGATATTTTCATCTTCCCATTTATATGTTTTTCCATCCTTAAAATACCCATACCCTTGCCTTTTCGTATCACCTGGGTATATTTCAACTGTTATATAATCTTTTCCATTAGTATTGAGGTATTCAACTGTTAATTCTTGAGCCCAAGGTTTTTCTATCGATATAACATATCTATCCCCAACCCATTTTGTGGTATTTTTGCCAAAAACAAAATCCTTTATAGAATTTAATCTCTTCTGTAAATAAGAATCATTTTTAGGATATGGTATTTCTGCAAGTCTTTTTTCTGGAAACCAATTTGTATTATACTCCTCTACAAATTCAATGAAATTCTTCAAAAAAATATTTTCGTTGTTTATTTGACGTTCTATAGACAGAACAGATAATGCTGTTTCAATTATTTTCTTCCAATCTAAATCTCGGAATCTTATAGGTTCAGAATCAGGAGAATTTTTTTTAACTATTTCTGCTTGTTGTTTTAATTGTGCTGAACAATCTTCATTTGTGCGTTTAAATTCAAAAATGATACAAATATCGCCTATTGTTAACAACAAATCAGTTTCAGGGTTATCTGTATCTCTAGAATTAATTTTTGTTATTCCTTGTTCGTCGATTTCTATCCCGCTACATGCTATAGCATATATATATGAATAATTATCAAGATAATTAACCTTTCTTTGCAAATCAATATCTATGTATGAATTTGGATAATCACTGTTAACAATTCGAGAATAGACTTCGGAATCTAATATTTTTTGCAGTATGAAACTTAGAAAAGTTGCATCATTCTTTAAGCAAATTGCAAAAGCTCTAGATAAATTATCTTCCCAAAATTCATTAGAAGAATCATTGAAAAATCTAAAAAGATTCAAATGCTTATCCATATTTATTCTTTTTTGTAAGTTTGAGGTGTATTTGCATAACTGATAACCACAATCCTTGTTGAACTAAATATTTGTTGAATATGTAATATGAAGTCTATTCAACATATCATAATATTCATTATTCTAACTCATCACCTCATTGAAAAAGCAACTTTCAGCCCCAGTGTGGCAGGCGGGGCCACAAGGTTCGGCTTTCACAAGAATGGTGTCAAGGTCGCAATCGAGAAATATCTGCTTGACCATCATAAAATGACCCGAAGTCTCGCCCTTGAGCCACAACTCTTTACGGCTGCGAGAGTAAAAGGTGGCCTTGCCAGTTTTCAGCGTCAGCTCATACGATTCGCGGTTCATATAGGCCAGCATCAGCACCTTGCCAGTGTTGGCGTCCTGAACAATTGCAGGCAGCAAGCCGTTCGGGTCTTTGTCAAAATCAGGAGACATAATTAATGTTTAGTGTTAAATGTTTAATGATTAATGATTAATGAGTAAAGAGTAAAGAGTAAAGAGTAATGATTTTAGGATAAAAGCACTATTCCAAACTCATTGTTAATTATTAATTGTTAATTAGTTACATATTCTGTCAATCGTCCGTTGTCCGTAGTCTTTAGTCCGTTGTCCCTAAATCCTCACGCTTATCCCGTTCTCTTTCAAATATTTCTTCAAGTCGGCAATCTCAATTTCCTTGAAGTGGAAAATGCTTGCGGCAAGGGCTGCATCGGCTTTGCCTTCGCGGAAGACATCGACAAAATGAGCCATTGTGCCCGCGCCACCCGACGCAATCACAGGAATATTAACCATTTGCGATATGGTGCTTGTA
>JAFYYJ010000069.1 GCA_017557605.1 Salinivirgaceae bacterium | reverse complement strand
TTTCATCAGAAGGGTGGTTTTGTTGCAAAACTTTGATAGCGTGCGGTTTAATTTCCGACGTAAAAACACATTCCGAAGTGTGTCCTGCCTCTGCCAAAGCCTGTTCCAATCCCAAACGGATTCCGCCAATTCCTGCGAATAGGTCGATTATTCTAAAATGAGCCATTTGCTATAAAAAATGCTTTTGACAAAATTATATTTTTTTAGCCATTTTCCTAAAAAAGGCTTACGGTTGTTTAAATTGTTGATTTATAAGTTTTTGGTTTGTCTTGTTACGCCAAAATTCCTATTTTTCAATATTATGGATTTTGCTTCTTCGGCTGTTTGCTTATAATCGTTTGGCATTGACAAAAAATCTTCAATCCAATTTTTATCTGTTTTTTCTTTATCTATCTTTTTTCTTTTATTCATAGATTTTAATTGGTTTGAAATCAACAATTTATAATTGCTCCCCAAGTTGGGGAGCAATTCTTAAATCCCAACTACAAAACTCCCTTCGTCGAAGGCAACTCATACTTGTAAATATCCCGCTTGACGGCCATTTTGATTGACTTTGCCAGCGCCTTGAAAATGCCCTCAATCTTGTGGTGCTCGTTGTCGCCTTCAGCCTTGATATTCAGATTCATACGTGCCGCATCGCTCAAACTCTTGAAGAAGTGCAGGAACATTTCGGTGGGCACGTCGCCAATCTTCTCGCGGTTGAATTTGGCGTCGTAAACCAGCCAGGGGCGGCCGCCGAAATCGAGCGCAACGCTGCACAGGCAATCGTCCATCGGCAGGCAGAAGCCGTAACGCTCAATGCCGCGCTTGTCGCCCAGAGCCTTCAGAATGGCCTCGCCGAGCGCAATGGCCGTATCCTCGATAGTGTGGTGCTCATCGACGTTCAGGTCGCCCTTAACGCGAATGTCAAGGTCGCTGCCCGAGTGCTTGCCAATCTGCTCAAGCATATGGTCGAAGAAGCCTAAACCAGTGGAAATATTGCATTTACCCGTTCCGTCGAGATTGATACGGACGTAAATGTCGGTCTCTTTGGTGGTGCGCTGCACGGTGGCCACGCGCTCGCCAGCGAACAGAATCTCGCAAACCTCGTCCCAGTTGGCGCAACGGCGGCAGTTGGGCAGTGTAAGTTCTTCATTCCCAAGATAAAGGCCCTTGCAGCCAAGGTTCTGCGCCATCTGCATATCGGTCAGGCGGTCGCCGATAACAAAACTGTTCTCAAGGTCGTAATCGCCTGACGTATATTTAGTTAGCATTGCGATTCCAGGCTTGCGGGTCGGCTTGTTCTCTTCGGGAAACGAAGGGTCGATAAGTATGTCGTCGAACTTTACGCCCTCGTTTTCAAATACTTGCAGCATCTTGCCCTGAACCAAATCAAAGTTCTCCTGCGGATTCGACGGTGTGCCCAATCCATCCTGATTCGATACTATAACAAGTTCAAAATCAAGGTTTTTGCGAATGAAATAGAGATTCCGCAAAACTCCAGGCAGAAACTCAAGCTGCTCCAGATTGTCAACTTGAAAGGTGACGGGCGGCTCCACAATCAGCGTTCCGTCGCGGTCGATAAACAATGCTCTGCGTTTAGTCATATCGTTATGTATTAATAAGTTAGCGTTATTTATGTCTGTGCCCCCGATAATTATCGGGGCTGTGTAATCTGTGCACTCGGCGACAGCCGAGTCGGTGCGAGTTATTATTTATTGTTTTACAAAGTTTTACCAAATTCATTTAAAGCGTCGATTAAAGCGTCATCCTCGCCAGTTTTGCCCACCGTAATGCGCAGTCCGTTGGTGCAGAGAGCCACATTGTGACGGTTGCGGACAACAATTCCGCGGCTCACCA
>JAFYYJ010000068.1 GCA_017557605.1 Salinivirgaceae bacterium | reverse complement strand
TTATGCTTTACGTTAGCAACTGGCTGAAAGCTTACACCGAAAAGATTAAAGGACTATCGAAATAGCGTAGCAACTATTTATAAACCAAGAGAGGGATTTGGTTTTAGAATCAAATCCCTTTTTATTTACCTCACCATCACTACAATACAATGAAATAAGCAAAAGCTATCGGCGGAAATCGCCAAATTGTGTTACTTTTAAGGCTTATAACGGATACACGACATGTTGACGCTGAAACACACCATAAGATTGTGCACATTGCTCCTACTGGTTTTGAGCAGCCACTGCGGAATAACTGCAGAGCCAGAATTCTTCAGTGTCAACAATTTATACCAAATATCGATACGCGAGACCAACTCGGTATGCAAAGACGCTGACGGATTTGTGTGGGTGTCGTCGAAAATGGGCATTCTGCGTTTTGCAAGCCACAACTACCGTTTCTACAACCTGCCCTACTCCGAACATAACGCGCTGACCGTCAGGCTCGAATGCCGCGACAATATGCTGGTGGCTTATTGCAATACAGGACAGGTTTTCATCTACAACCGCGTTTCTGACCAATTTGAACCGCCAATTAACCTGATACAATACATTAACCGACGAAACCTGATTATCTACAAGATTGCCATAGATACAAAGCAGAACCTTTGGGTTGCAACATCTGACGGCTTCTTCCGATACGCCGACGGCCAAATTATAACAATCGAAGGTGAGGGCGCTTTTTACAATCTCGAATGGCTCACCGGTAATAATCTGATTGTGGCAGGTAGAACAAAATTGCAAATAATTGATACCAGCGACCCTAACGCACAGCCGAGCGACATCGGAGCAAACCTGCCTGCCAGCATAAAAACGAGTTTATTCTGCGACACCGCTCACAACCGGCTCTGGATAGGAACCAAAACTGACGGACTGCTGCAATTCGACTTCAAAAATCATTCAGTCACAACAGTTAACGGGATTCCCAAACTACCGGTTCTAACGCTTAAACAATTCAACGACAGCACTTTGCTTGCCGGAGTTGACGGTCATGGTATCAGTGCTATCGACATCAGCACGAGCCACATCCGGAAAACCTACCAAAACAATCGCAACAACCCACAATCGCTTGCCAGCAACGGTGTTTACGATATTCTGTGCGAGCCAGGAAAGCGCGTATGGGTATGCACATACGACGATGGTGTGCTGTTCAGCAACATCGAGTCGAAAAACATCACACAGTTCCAGCACCTGACCAACAACGACAACTCGATAAAAGACAACCACGTGAACGACGTGTGCGAGGATGCCGACGGCAACTTATGGTTCGCCACTAACAACGGCGTCAGCCGCTATAATCCACAGACAGACAAATGGTTGCACACTCCTACCGATGCGCGTGGCGAATCGCACGTCTTTCTTTCGGTCTGCTCCGATTCTGACGGACGAATCTGGGCTGGCACCTATTCATCCGGACTTTACGTTTTCGACCGCAACGGTCGCACCATAGCCCACTACTCGAGTGGTAGCCACAGCAACTACAATAATGATTTCGTGTTCAGTCTGAAAGAAGACCGCAACCGCGATATCTGGATTGGCGGCACCAACAACGATATTTTCCGATACAACCGCCGCAGCCGTAACTTCAGTCGCTTCGACTATGAACCAGTGAACACGTTTGCCGAACTCGACAGCTTGAATATGCTGTTGGGCTGCACCAACGGACTATTCAAACTTAATAAAACAACTGGCCACAGAAACACTCTGATTGACAGCTGCATTGTGAACGATATTCTGGTGCAAGGCGACACCATTTGGTTGGCAACCCACGGCAACGGGCTGCTTCGCGTAAGCATAAACGGCTAAATAACAGCACGTTATGACACCCGTGACGGTCTGCCATCAGATTTTGTAACAAGTCTGCTCTATGCAGCCGACCACCTTTGGATTGGCACTGAAACAGGGCTTTGCAAATTCGCCCCGTCAAGCGGAAAGGCGTTCATCTTTCCATCGACATCTCAACTATCGACATCGTTCAACCGCCACGCAGCGCTTGTTTTGAGCAACGGCAACTTGATTTGGGGCACCAGCAGCGGCGCTGTGTGTCTCAATCCTGATTTTGAACCCGACGAACAATCGGACGGCAAAATTTTCATTCAGGACATCAGCGTGGCCGGCAGTTCAATCCGCAATCTAGCCAACATAACTGGCAATTTGCCGGTAAATCAGCTTAACCAGCTGAAACTAAACTACACACAGAATACCATAAAGATTGAACTTGAGGCTTTGGGAAGAGTTGTCGGGCCGAGATTTGCATGGAAAATGGAGGGACTCGACGCAAACTGGAACCTGCCTGCTATACAGAATATAATCTCGTACCCTAACCTGCCATCTAGCGACTTCGACTTGATTATTAGACTATATGACAATACTTTATCGCATATTATCGACGAACGCACATTGCACATCGTCATCACTCCGCCGCTATGGCGTCGCAGTTGGTTTATCATAATCTGCTATCTGATTGTGTGTCTAATTGTTTATATGATTATATCGCAATACATTCATAACATTAAACGGCAGCACGCTGAAGACAAAATCCGGTTCTTCACCAATACTGCGCACGAGATTCGCACATCGCTGACACTGATAAAAGCGCCCATTGAGGAACTCCACAAAGAGAAGAAACTGACGACCGGAGGACAGCGCAACCTTGAACTTGCATCGGTTCAAGCGCAACAACTTTCTGCTGTGGTGACGCAGCTGATGGACTTCCAAAAGGCCGACATCGGTAAGGAGAAACTACAATTGGCAATGGCCGATATTGTCGGTTTTGTGAGCAATCGGATTCAGATGTTTGAGTCGATGGCAGCAAAGAGCAATATCGAATTGCAATTCACGTATAACACCAACAGCTACAACTCTGCCATCGACACCAACATGATGGCAAAAGTGATTGATAATCTTATATCTAACGCCATAAAATACTCTCCTAAAGGTGGTGTTGTCAGCATAAGCCTTGAGTGCAGCGAAAAGATGTGGCGACTATCAGTTACCGACCACGGAATAGGCATTAGCCGTCAGGCGCAAAAGCACTTGTTTACTGAGTTTTACAGAAGCGACAACTCTATTAACTCAAGCATCATCGGCTCCGGCATTGGTTTGATGCTTGTGAAGAATTATGTGGAAATGCACAACGGAAAAGTAACCTGCTCGAGCCAGGAAGGCAAAGGTTCGGTGTTCACTATAGAAATACCGGCCGCCGTTGTTGATAGAAAACAAACCGCTCCTAACATAACCGTACAGCAAACATCATCACAAACCACTGAAAATAAGACTGTTGACACTCAAGAATCTGACACTTCTCTGCTGATTGTAGAAGACAACGAGAATCTGCTGCAATTTATGCGCGATACGCTGGCCGACGAGTTCAACATTGCCACGGCCACCAATGGTAACGATGCATGGAAAGCCATTGTTCAACAGCAGCCAGACATTGTTATTTCCGACATTATGATGCCCGAAATGGACGGTTTTGAGCTGTGCCAACGGCTGAAATCGACTTTTGAGACAGCGCACATACCAATCATTCTGCTGACGGCTCTTTCAGGCCGCGCCGAGCTGTTGCAAGGCCTTGGACTTGGCGCCGATGACTATCTGACAAAACCGTTCGATATGGACATTTTGCGACTGCGGCTGAAAACACTCGTTCGCAACCGCCAACTGACTAAATCAAAGATTATCAATAGTCTGTCGCATGGCACACCTGTTGAGTTAGGCAATAAGCAGAATGATGAATTTGTTCAGAAACTGCACCTTACGGTTAAAGAGAATATGGGCAACTGCGATTTCGACAAGGAGCAGTTTGCCGCCGCAATGAACGTTAGTTCGTCGCTGTTATACAAGAAGATAAAGGCTCTTACCGACCTCTCGCCCACCGATTTCATAAAAACCGCGCGCCTAGAATACGCGCTGCAATTACTGAAAGCACAGAAGTACAACATTACGGAAATCAGCGAGATGTGCGGATTCGCAAGCGCAGCCTATTTCAGCACTGTGTTTAAGAAACAATATGGTGTTGCGCCGTCGGATTATGATGGCACCGAGGATTTTTCGCGCTGATTCTTCCCTTTTTTCACAACTCTATAAAAGTAATTAACACCTTTATTTGTGCAACCGATTGTATTTTTTGTTGCATATGGTTCCTTATATCGTTTTTTTTGCATATTTTACAGCCGAAAGCATTTTATATAAAACAAACAACAATACACTGATATTCAATATTATGAAACATATAAATATAATAACTATCAGTTGTCTTATTGCAGGAGCTCTGATTACTACATCGTGCCAAAAACAAAACACGAAAGAGCGTGTTTTCACACCAATGCAATGCGACACTATTGAATTTGTAATTGAAGGAACAGCCGCAGAAGGTGTTGATTCTGTCTATTTCAAAGGAAGACCCTTATGGTTTGTCACTGAAACAAGAACAATGTGGCATCAAGCGTATCCTGTCAACAACGGTCGTTTCTGTTTTACAGTTCGCGAACCATTATATAAATTCATGGAAGTTGATGATGGAAACGGAAAGCAAGTATCGATAATCGCTGACACTCATCCCGCCAAAGTGGTGTTTGACTTAGAGACAAAAACTCTTATAGAAGGCTCACCATTAAACAAACGTTTCAACCAATATCTACATATCAGTGACAGTATTTTATACTTGATGAATCAGCATTCGAACGACAATGACGGTGCCATATATGACTCATATGCACAACAATGGAATGAATATTGGTGGCAATTGATAAATGAAAATCACGACAACGTAATACCTGTTTACTACCTTTCACCATTTATCATGAATATGATTGGAATTTTGCAGTATGAACAATTGGCGGAATTCATGAAAGAAGAGTATGTTTTTACTCAACATCCCTTAATGGAACTTGTATGGAAAGAATATTGGGAAATGGAAAAACGCCGGACGGGACAAAAGTATCACGATGTTGAAATGAAAGACACCACAGGAGCGCCACACCGTCTTTCTGAATTTGTTGGACACGGCAAATATGTACTTCTCGACTATTGGGCATCGTGGTGCGGTCCATGCCTTGCTTCAATGCCAACAATAAAAGAACTGCACAACAAATATGCTAACCGCTTGCAAATAATTGGCATAACACTCGATAATAACCACGACAAATGGGTAAATGCCATTAAACGCTATGATTTGTCATGGGTACATCTGACCGATATGCAGGGCTTTGACAAAGAAGGGTTTTGGATTTCGACGGCAGCCGATGCTTATGGTGTTAGAGCCATTCCTGAAACCGTTCTGATTTCGCCCGAAGGCGAGATTATAGCCACAGGATTGGATGGCAAAAAACTGAAAGCAAAATTGGAAGAAATATTCAGCGTCAACAAATAAGCCAGATAATGGAAGCTGCCGACTTCATAAGAAATGTAACTTCAATATATTCATGTTAATTCATACAAAAATGAAACATTTAAGCAAAATCACCATCTGCTGCCTCATTGCAGGCGCTTTGATAGGCACATCGTGCCAATCACAAACTGAGAAACAGCGCTGGGTTGGAACCTGGGGAACAGCCGTTCAGCTGACCGAGCCGCATAACTGCCCGCCAGAACCTGGAATCAGCGGTAATACCATCCGCCAGAAAATCCGCGTGTCGATTGGTGGTGAGACCGTGCGTTTGAAACTCTCGAACGAGTTCGGCAACGATGTGCTGAAGATTGCCGCCGTAAGCCTCGCTCCCGCCCTCGAAGGCAGCAAGATTGACGCCACAAAGGCCGTTAACGTACTGTTCGACGGAAAACAAGCTATCGATATTGAAAAGGGCAAATCAGTGATTTCCGACGCGCTGCCTTTTACGCTTACACCGCGTATGGATGTGGCCGTGACCATCGCCTACACCTTTGTGCCAAGCGACATCACTGGCCATCCTGGCTCTCGCACAACATCGTACATTCTGACAGGTAACGAACTGAATAACACCGACTTTGCCGCTGCCGTCACAACCGACCATTGGTACACCATTGAGCGCCTCGACGTGGTGGCCGACGAACCGACGGCAGCCATTGCCATTGTGGGCAACTCAATTACCGACGGTCGTGGCTCAACCACCAACAAGGTAAACCGCTGGACCGATGTCTTTTCGGAGCGTCTGTTGGCCAATCCCGCCACGAGCAAACTTGCTGTGCTCAATATGGGCATTGGCGGCAACTGCGTCATTCGCGGTGGACTGGGTCCCAACGCCTCAGTGCGCTTTAACCGCGATGTGATTGAGCAACCTGGCGTTAAGTATGTTATTCTGTTTGAAGGCGTTAACGATATGGGCTACTCGCCAAATCCGTCTGTGACCGAGAAAGAGTTGATTGAAGCTTACTCAAAAATGATTGACACGGCACACGTCCACGGACTGAAGATTTACGGCGCAACTGTCACTCCGTTCAAAGAGTGCTTCTACGGCTCGCCTGAAAAAGAACAGTGCCGTCTGGCCGTCAACAACTGGATTCGCACCTGCGGCAAGTTCGATGCCGTAATCGACTTTGAAAAAGCCATTTGCAGCACTTCGGACACCACAGTTATGAACCCCGACCTGCACGACAATGACAATCTGCACCCCAACGCCAACGGTCACAAGGCTCTGGGTTATTTTGTTGATTTGCAACTATTTGAGTAATATTTTAAGAACACAGATGACACTGATTTAACGGATTTTCACAGATTTAATTACGAATTACGAATTATG
>JAFYYJ010000067.1 GCA_017557605.1 Salinivirgaceae bacterium | reverse complement strand
TTTCATCAGAAGGGTGGTTTTGTTGCAAAACTTTGATAGCGTGCGGTTTAATTTCCGACGTAAAAACACATTCCGAAGTGTGTCCTGCCTCTGCCAAAGCCTGTTCCAATCCCAAACGGATTCCGCCAATTCCTGCGAATAAGTCGATTATTCTAAAATGTGCCATTTGCTATAAAAAATGCTTTTGACAAAATTATATTTTTTTTAGCCATTTTCCTAAAAAGGGTAGCGGTTGTTTTAAGTTATTGATTTACAACTTTTTGATTTGTCTTGTAACGCCAAAATTCCTATTATTCAGTATTATGGATTTTGCTTCTTCGACAGTTTGCTCATAGTTGTGCGGCATTGCCAAAAAATCATTAATCCATTTTATATCTTTATCTGACTTTTTCTGTTTGTTCATAGAATCTAATTGATTTGAAATCAACAATTTATAATTGCTCCCCAAGTTGGGGTGTAATTGTCATAAGTTTAACTCCTAAACTATAAAACCCCTTTAGTCGAAGGCAACTCATACTTGTAAATATCCCGCTTCACGGCCATTTTGATTGACTTTGCCAGCGCCTTGAAAATGCCCTCAATCTTGTGGTGCTCGTTTTCGCCTTCGGCCTTGATATTCAAATTCATACGAGCCGCATCGCTCAAGCTCTTGAAGAAGTGCAGGAACATTTCGGTGGGCATATCGCCGATTTTCTCGCGGGTGAATTTGGCGTCGTAAACCAGCCACGGACGGCCGCCGAAATCGAGCGCAACGCTGCACAGGCAATCGTCCATCGGCAGGCAGAAGCCGTAACGCTCAATGCCGCGCTTGTCGCCCAGAGCCTTCAGAATGGCCTCGCCGAGCGCGATTGCCGTATCCTCAATGGTGTGGTGCTCATCGACGTTCAGGTCGCCACGGACGCGAATGTCAAGGTCGCTGCCCGAGTGGCGGCCAATCTGCTCAAGCATATGGTCGAAGAAGCCTAAACCAGTGGAAATGTTGCATTTACCCGTTCCGTCGAGATTGATACGGACGTAAATGTCGGTCTCTTTGGTGGTGCGCTGCACGGTGGCCACGCGCTCGCCAGCAAACAGAATCTCGCAAACCTCGTCCCAATTGGCGCAACGGCGGCAGTTGGGCAGTGTAAGTTCTTCATTTCCAAGATAAAGGCCCTTGCAGCCAAGGTTCTGCGCCATCTGCATATCGGTCAGGCGGTCGCCGATAACGAAACTGTTTTCAAGGTCGTAATCGCCTGACGTATATTTAGTTAGCATTGCGATTCCAGGCTTGCGGGTCGGCTTGTTCTCTTCGGGAAACGAAGGGTCGATAAGTATGTCGTCGAACTTTACACCCTCGTTTTCAAATGTTTGCAGCATTTTTGCCTGAACCTTGTCGAAGTTCTCCTGCGGATTCGACGGCGTGCCTAATCCGTCCTGATTCGAGACTATAACCAATTCAAAATCAAGGTTTTTGCGAATGAAATAGAGATTCCGCAAAACTCCAGGCAGAAACTCAAGCTGCTCCAGATTGTCAACTTGAAAGGTTACGGGCGGCTCCACAATCAGCGTTCCGTCGCGGTCGATAAACAATGCTCTGCGTTTAGTCATATCGTTATGTGTTAATAAGTTAGCGTTATTTATGTCTGTGCCCCCGATAATTATCGGGGCTGTGTAATCTGTGCACTCGGCGACAGCCGAGTCGGTGCGAGTTATTATTAACTGTTTTACAAAGTTTTACCAAATTCATTTAAAGCGTCGATTAAAGCGTCATCCTCGCCAGTTTTGCCCACCGTAATGCGCAGTCCGTTGGTGCAGAGAGCCACATTGTGACGGTTGCGGACAACAATTCCGCGGCTCACCA
>JAFYYJ010000066.1 GCA_017557605.1 Salinivirgaceae bacterium | reverse complement strand
CATCGATTTCGACGGTAGCGGCTACGTGACCAAACAGGTGTTCTACACAAGCAAAGACGGCTCTCAGATTCCGATGTTCATCGTTCATAAAGAGGGAATTAAACTCGACGGCAGCCACAAGGTTTGGATGTACGGCTATGGTGGTTTTAACATCACGCTGACGCCAGGATTTGGCATTTCGCAGGCTGTGTGGCTTGAGCAGGGAGGCATCTATTGCCAAATGAACCTTCGCGGCGGTGGCGAGTATGGCGAGGACTGGCACCGCGCCGGAACGTTGATGAACAAACAAAATGTGTTTGACGACTGCATTGCGGCGGCCGAGTATATGATTGCTGAAGGCTACACCAAGGCCGGAAATATTGTGCTGCGAGGCGGCTCGAATGGCGGCCTGCTGGTGGGTGCTGTTGTCAACCAACGGCCTGATTTATACGGCGTTTCACTACCAAACGTGGGCGTTATGGATATGCTTCGTTATCACAAATTCACCATTGGCCGCCACTGGGCAACCGATTACGGCACCAGCGAGGATAGTGTCGAAATGTTCCAGTATCTGTTGGGTTATTCGCCATTGCACACCATTGCCGACAAAGCCTATCCGGCAACGCTCGTCACCACCGGCGACCACGATGACCGCGTTGTTCCGGCACACTCGTTCAAGTTTGCCGCCACGCTGCAAGAACACCAGCAGGGTACGGCTCCAGTGCTCATCCGCATCGAGACTAACGCCGGTCACGGTGCCGGCAAACCAACCTCGAAATGGATTGAGGAAAATGCCGACCAACTTTCGTTTGCGTTCTACAATTTGAAGATGACGCCGAAGTATTGAGAAATTGTGAGGGGTGGGGGTGAACAATACTTTTGTTCACCCCCTGTCTCTTGCGTTTTATGACTTTACTCATTACACTTTCGTCTTTGCTCTTTTTTACTACTTTCGCGGCAAATTTTAAAATAACACGAAATGGGACTTCAATGCGGTATTGTAGGATTGCCAAATGTAGGCAAATCAACACTTTTCAATTGTTTGTCGAACGCCAAGGCGCAAGCGGCCAACTTTCCGTTCTGCACTATCGAACCTAATTTGGGCGTCATAACCGTGCCCGACGAGCGTCTGAACAAACTTGCAGCCATTGACAATCCGAAGCGCATCATCCCAACAACCATCGAGATTGTTGACATTGCTGGACTGGTGAAGGGCGCCAGCAAAGGCGAGGGGCTTGGCAACAAGTTCCTGGCAAACATTCGCGAGACCGACGCCATAATCCACGTTCTGCGTTGCTTTGACAATAACAATATCGTCCGTGAGGGTGGTGCTCCAGTTGACCCGATTTCCGACAAGGAAATCATTGACACTGAGCTGCAACTCAAAGACCTTGAGACGGTTGAGAGCCGCATTCAGAAGGTTGAGAAGATTGCTAAAGTTGGCAATGACAAGAAAGCGCAGAAGCAACTTGAGTTGCTCACCCAATATCGCGAGGCTCTTATGCAGGGCAAATCGGCACGAACTGTTGAAATTGACGCCGCTGTGAAGAAAGAGTTGCTCACCGACCTTAACTTGCTCACCGACAAGCCTGTGCTTTATGTCTGCAATGTTGATGAATCATCTGTGAAAAACGGAAACGCTTATACAGAAAAAGTAATAAAAGCCGTTGAGGGCGAGAACGCCGATGTGCTGATTATAGGTGCTGCCATTGAGTCGGACATTGCCGAACTCGAAAGCTACGATGAGCGCCAGATGTTCTTGAACGATTTGGGACTCGAGGAGCCGGGTGTTGCAAAACTGATTAAAGCTGCCTACAAACTGTTGAATCTTAAGACATATTTCACTACAGGACCTGACGAGACCCGCGCTTGGACATTCAAAGCCGGAATGAAGGCACCGCAGTGCGCCGGTATCATCCACACCGATTTTGAGAAGGGCTTTATTCGCGCCGAAGTTATCAAATACAACGATTATGTTACGCTTGGCTCTGAATCGGCCTGCCGCGACGCCGGAAAAATCGGCATCGAGGGAAAGGACTACGAGCCGGAGGACGGTGACATTATGCACTTCCGCTTCAATGTGTAATGATTGATGGAAAAGGCTCAGTTTTTTTGCTTTTTCCATCATATATTTTTACGTTTGTTCATTGTTAAACAACTCAAACACTTTTTATTATGAACAAACTTTTTAATTATCTGATGTGCGGTGCGTTGTCGGTTGGTTTGCTGGCGTCGTGTACCCAAAAATCAAAAACTTTTGTTGTCGAAGGATTTGTAGATGAGGCGATTACCGATTCGGCTTACAACGTTTTTATCGGTAATGAGAAATTCAACATCAGTATGGAAAAACCTGTTGAGGTGGTTGTCGTGAAAGACAAGAAGTTCCATTTTGAGACAAAAGCCGACTATCCCACCTACATTTATCTTCAAGCTATTTTCCCGGGCAACATTCCGTGCCAGGCGTATGTCAATTTTATTCTGGTTCCGGGCGAGACGGCCAAAGTGACGGTTCACAACGGTTATTTCGACCTCGAAGGCAGCGAATTTTACCAATCGTGGCATCAATTCGACGAGTTCTATGACCAAAGCATGGTGCGTATCAGCGAGTTGAGCCGTCAGCTTCAAAGTCAGGAAACTCCCGACGAAGAGCTTCTTAAAGAGTATTTCGCTGTTCGCGATTCGGCGCTGGATAATCTTATGGGTTATGTAAAGCAGCATAACAACGAGGAAGGCGCCGTTATTTACGCCTCAATGAGGGGATTTGTCCGCTATAACGTCTTGTTCGACTCAATTGCGGACCCCGTAATAAAAAATGGAGTGTTTAAAAATTATGTCAACATGCTATTGGAATCCGAAGCCGAATCCGTAAAACGCCAGGCTGAAGCAGCCGAAAAACAAAAAGCCACTGCCGTTGGCACAATGTTCACTGATTTTGAGGTTGAATATGACGGTAAGACACAGAAATTGTCTGATTATGTTGGCAAAGGACAATATGTGCTGGTTGATTTTTGGGCAAGCTGGTGCGGTCCGTGCCGTCAGGAAATACCAAATTTAATCAACGTTTACAATAGCTATAAAGATAAGAACCTCAATGTTTTGGGTGTCACTGTAAGCGATAGGGTTGAAGACACCAAACGTGCCATTGAAGAGTTGGGAATCAACTATCCGCAGATTATGGCCGAGCAAAGCAGTGTTGGCGCCGACGCATACGGAGTATTGGGCATTCCGCACATCATTCTTTTTGGCCCCGACGGCACCATTCTTGCGCGTGACCTTCGCGGCGAAATGATTGAAGCGGCTGTAAAACAACATTTGGGATTGTAAAACATAACTTTAAACCATAAACAAAAGGCGCGATGCGGGCAAGACTCACATCGCGCTTGTTGTTTTTGCCATTGATTGAAGAATTGAATAATTGATTAACTGAATGATTGAATGGATATTTGGCATCAGTTTGCTGACTCATTCAGTGAGTCCCTACATTTGCCTTATGCCTTCTTTACACATTAATCATTAACCTCTAATCATTAATCTTTAACCTTTTCACAATTCTCTGCCACAAAAAAAGCCGCGGCTCAATGTTGAACCGCGGCTTTTCAGTGCTCGTTTTCTGTATTACTTCAGAACAACTTTTTGGCTTGTATCGCCAACTTTCACAATGTACAGTCCGCTCTTTGGCAGTTGCATCTCGATGCGGCTGTTGTTAGCCGTGCGTTTGGCAACCATTCGGCCGTTGACGTCGAATATGGCAATGTCGGCGTTGGCATTCTCAACCACAATAGTGCGGTTGTAGGCATAGATGCTGATGTTTGCCACTGCATCGCTTATGGCGTTAGGATTATTGTTGCCGCCATTTCCGTTGCCGTTTCCGCCGTTGTTTTCCTTCTCAACCTTGACAATATCGGCTGGTGTGCGCGGAATAATCTCGTAAACTTTGCCGGCAGGGTAGTAGTGCATTATGCCGGTTACATCGTAAACCGAATCGACAATCATCAGGCTGTCTAATTTGTACTTGTTGTAGACGGTCAGAGTGTCGGTGGCATCTTCGATAATGTAATTGCCCTTTGTGTCGATACGCTTGCAAGTTACATTTTTGAAGGTAACAAGCACGGCTTCGTAAGCCTCTGACTCTGCGTCTTCGATAGTCATCACTATCGGCTCAACGCTGTTGCCCGAGCTCAGAACCTCAATGGCAGCAAGCTCAATTTCGGTTATTGTGCTGTATTCGGTTACATTTCCGATAACTTTAACCTTGTCACCAGCTTTTGCGTCTTTGGCAACCTCCTTCGCGTCGTAAACAAGCACGCCGTTCCATGCGCTTGCGCTGTCTTGAATGTATATCTCCTTGCCGTTTATTGAGGTTATCACACCTATGGTCGAAACAAACTTGCCGACATAAGCACTTGCGTCTTTGTCAGTGTATTGTATCTGATAGATTGTCAGAGCCTCAGGTTGCAGGGTGCTTGCGCTGATGGTCCAAAGTTTGGAAACTTTCGGGTCTTGAGCCTGCACTTTCACAGTCCAAGGAGTGCTGAAGTCGATAGGCTCAATCGAGGTGTATTGCTGCAAGCTGTCGATTGTCAGTGTTGTCTCTGAAACCGATGCGGCGGCCGATATGGTGAACACCGGTGTCAGCGCGGTGATGTCAGCTCCGTAATCAAAGAGTGCGCTAATGCTGGCTGTGGCTGTGTCGATGTTGATACTCAGCGGCTTGGCATTGGCAAAGCTGAATGTGCGAATCTCGGCTGCAGTTGATGGCAGTGCTGCAACGGTTAT
>JAFYYJ010000065.1 GCA_017557605.1 Salinivirgaceae bacterium | reverse complement strand
GAAAAGTTTTTTGATGTCGGCTTGGTCGGCAACCGATTGAGTTGCAGCACCTTCGTTCAGCACGACATTACCTTTAAGGGCAGCCGGCAATTTTGGCTGATAGGCGGCCCTTGCAATCTGTAATGGACTCTTTTTCATTATATTACGTTTTAAAAATATATTTCACATTTTCAGCGCAAATGTATCATTTATCATCAATTATCGGAATTGAATAATGAACAATTTGTGAGTATAGGTTTGCGTTTATGTTATGACAGTGTTTTTTTATTAAATTTGGATAATTCTAACTCTTAAAACTTTACGATTATGAAAAAGATTTTATTGTCGATGGCTTTGATGGCCTTTATTGGAAGCGCTAACGCGCAGTTATGGTTCGGTGGCGGTATCAGTTTCTCACACAATGGTGGTTCAGCGAAAACTGCTAATACAGACCACAAGGTTGCTGGTACAAGCTCTTTCTCGTTTGAACCAATGGTCGGGTTTGATTTGAGCGATAAGTTATCAGTTGGCGGGAAATTGAATTTTGCAACATCATCAGGAAAGAGCTATATGTACGATGCTGATGATAAAGAAACAGTTTTGAAATCTACAACAAACACTGTGGGTGTGATACCATTTGCCCGTTACAAATTTGTTGAGTTCAACAAATTCGGATTGTTGGCTGAAGCAGGTCTGCCTATTGCGAACTCTTCTTCAAAAAACGACAATGGCAGCAATACTACCAAAGGTGACCCGACAACTTCTTTCGGATTGTATGTGGTACCAATGCTTACCTATGGTCTCAATGACAATTTCCAACTTGAGTGCAGCCTTGACTTTTTGGCTTTGAATGCAAGCCATAGCGTAACCAAGGACCGTGATGACAGCAAAAACAAAATAATATCCAATAGCTTCGATTTTGGTGCTGATACACGTGATGTAGCAACACTTGGCTGGATAAAAATCGGATTCATCTACAAACTGTAATGCTTTCAGACACGAAAAATATAAGAAAAGGTCGCCTAAGGCGGCCTTTTTTGTTTTGGACGACATTGACAACATTCTCCCGAAAAATCAATATGCCGTTTGCCTAATCAATAAAAATAAATGTAAATTGCACCTTTAATTTTAATAATCACTAAATAACTAAATTACAATGGTTAAGAAACTATTTTTATTGACAATTCTTGCCTGCTCGGCAGTGGGGCTTATGGCTCAGCCTGCGGGGGGCAAAAAAATCAGCAATGAGCTGATTGGTATTTTCTTCGAGGACATCAGCTCGTCGGCCGACGGCGGCATTTGTGCCGAACTGGTTCAGAACGGCTCATTTGAGTACAATGTCTCGGAACGCGATGGATGGGGTCCTGGCACCGCTTGGAGGTCAATCCGTCCCGGACACTCGCTCGGTTATCTAGAGGCACGCCAAATCGAACCGCTGAACGAGAACAACCCCAACTATATGCGTCTGCACGTTGAACGCGTGGGCCACTACAGCGACTTTAACGGCTGGACCGGCGCAGGCTTGCAGAACGATGGTTTCGACGGCATCAAGATTGTTGCTGGCGGCAAATACGATTTCTCGGTCTTCTTCCGCAACCCTGACGGCGTTGACAAGGAAGTTCGCGTGGCTGTTGTTATGCAAGGACGCGGATGGCGCAGCCAGACAACGGCTCTGCTCGACACCACTTTCAAAGTATCGGGCAAAGACTGGAAAAAATATGAGTGCACTCTCACTGCAAAGCAGAACTGCGACAGCGCAAGCCTGCAAATACTCTCACTCACGGTAGGCGACATCGATGTTGATATGGTTTCGCTTTATCCGCAGGACACTTACAAAGGACACGGAATGCGCAAGGATTTGGCGCAAGCCTTGGCTGACCTTAACCCGAAATTTATGCGCTTCCCAGGCGGTTGCGTCGTTCACGGTGGCGGTGACGGCTTTTGGGACACCTACCGTTGGAAAAATACGGTTGGTCCGAAAGAGCAGCGTAAGGGTCTGAAAAACACGTGGGGTTACCACCAGTCGATGTCGGTTGGTTATTATGAGTATTTCCAATTCTGCGAAGACCTTGGAATGCAACCAGTTCCAATTCTGCCTTGCGGTGTTAGCTGCCAAGGCACAAACGGCGGTTGGAGTATGTGGCCGACACAAGCTCAGGACGCCTGCCCGATGGAGGATATGGACGAGTGGACACAAGACGCTCTTGACCTTATTGAGTGGGCCAACGGCGACGCCAACACCAAGTGGGGCAAGGTTCGTGCCGATGCCGGACACCCAGCACCGTTCAATCTCAAATATTTAGGCTTGGGCAACGAGGAGAAAATCTCGCCCGAGTTTGAGGAGCGTTTTAAATATATGTATAACAAGATTAAGGCAAAATATCCTGATATTGTGATTGTTGGAACAGCCGGGCCAGGTTCGCATCCTGATAATCCTGACTATAAGAACGGCTGGCGTATTGCCGAGGAGATTGGTCTGCCAATCATCGACGAGCACTACTACGAGCAGCGCGACTATTTCCTCACCAACCGCCAGTACGACAACTATCCTCGCAACCGCAAGACTAAAGTTTATCTTGGCGAGTATGCCGCAAAGGACAAAAAACTGATTGACGCTTTGGCCGAAGGCTTGTATCTTCTTCACGTTGAGCGCAATGCCGATGTCGTTGTAATGACTTCATACGCACCACTTTTCGCCCGCAAAGGCGCCACCAACTGGAATCCCGATTTGATTTATTTCGACAACCACCGTCCGTATCTCACCTGCAGCTACTATGTTCAGCAGATTTTCGGTCAGTCGAGCGGCGATTACTATTATGGTGATTGCGTTAAGTTCAACAGCAACAGCAATTTGCTTGGCCAGTCGGTTATCTACGACAGCAAGACGAAGAAACTCTTTGTAAAAGTCTGCAACGCAGGCGGTTCGGCCGCTCAGGCCACTATCGACCTCAGCCGTTTTAAAGTTAACTCGGGCGCCGTGAAAACCACACTCTCGGGCAACCCGAACGATGAGAACACCTACGACCGTCAGCCGGTGATGCCGCTGAAAGAGGATGTGAGCATCAAGGCTAAATTTACTGAGAAAATCGAGCCATATTCGTTCATTATGTGGACTATACAACTGTAAGCTATCAACCGATAGTTGATATAATAAAAAAGTGCGGTTAACAAGTTTAACCGCACTTTTTTTGTTGTGAAAACAGAATCTATCTTTAAAGCAAAAAGAAAAATCAGCCTAATCTTTCATCTTGTACTCGATTCCTGTCATCAGACCAGAGATTTCTGCCAAGCCACGCATACGTCCGCAAAGCGGATAGCCAGCATTGTAGATGTTCTTGTTGGAGTCGAGGTCGTTCAGGATGCGGATGCCGTGGTCGGGACGGAAAGGCATACGGATGTCTTTGCGACCCTCGCGGATGCGGCGGTGCTGTTCCTTGAGCAGAGCTTCGACAATAGCAGGCATATCGAGACTGCCTTTCAGGTGGCCCGACTCGTAGAAGCTGAAATCGTCCAAATGCTGCGTGTTGCGCAGATGTACAAAGTGGATAGCATCGGCAAAGCGTTCGGCAATGGCCACAAGGTCGTTGTCGGGACGACCCGAGAGTGAGCCAGTGCAGTAGGTGATGCCGTTGCGCAGGCTCGGATTGGCCTTACGCAGCCATTCCAGGTCTTCCATACAGCCGATGATGCGCGGCATACCAAGAACAGGATACGGCGGGTCGTCGGGGTGAACGCACAGATTCACGTTGTACTCCTCGCAAGTCGGAATCACGTCGTCCAAGAAGCGTTTCATATTGGCGCGCAGTTTCTCCTTATCGATATCCTTGTAAGTAGATATGTATTTAAGGAATAGCGCTTTCGGGTCTTTCACCGTGCCGTCAATCACGCCGTTCACAAAGCCTTGTGTCAGCACAATGATGATGTAGGTGAGTTCGTCGCACTTCTCTTTGCTGAACGTCTTGAACAGTTCTTTCGCCTTGGCCACCACGTCAGCAGGATATTCGTTTTCGGCGTTGGGGCGATTCAGAATGTAGCAGTCCCACGCCACAAAAGTGGTGTAGTCGAAGTACAGACCTTCGCCGCCGCCCTGATGCTTGTAGGTGAGCGATGTGCGTGTCCAGTCGAGCACGGGCATAAAGTTGTAGCAGACAGTGTCGATGCCGCACTCGCCAAGGTTACGCAGCGATTTCTTGTAGTTCTCGATGTGCAGGTCGCGGTCGGCCGAGCAGGTTTTGATGGCCTCGCTCACGGGCAGACTCTCAACCACGCTCCAGCGCAGTCCTTTAGCCTCAATGGCGTTCTTAACTTTCAGAATCTCGTCTTTCTCCCATACAACGCCGATGGGAAGGTGGTGCAAGGCTGTAACAACGCCTTCGACACCCATTTGTACCAAATTGTCGAGCGTGATTGGGTCGTTGAACCCGAACCAGCGCCAGGTCTTTTCTAGTGCCATTTATTGAATAATAGACTAATTGATTAATAGAATGATAGAATTAATAAATGATTAACTGAATAAAAGATTTATGATTCTTCCTGATTGTTTCCTGACTTGTTCGATTCGGGTTTACTGTTCTTTTTGATTGTAGCCATTATTTTAACTATTTCTTCGTTCTCCTGATAGATTGAAGAAACGTTATCATTCGTTACAATCCCTGATTCGGTAAGCATTTCCAGCCAAAATAATGTTTCGTCGGCTTCTTCGACGACGATACATATTTTGCTATAAAACTCATTGCCAGACCTTGCGCGACAGGCGGCTCTATAGTTTGCTGCAACCGATGTGGCAGACCGAAGAAACTGATTCCCGATGATTCTGTTTTCGCCAGTTGATGGAAGTGACTGATAGAATTTTATGCAGGCCAGAGCAAACTGTTTCGTTCGGTTTTTCAAACCTTCGCGAAATTCAATTTTATCCATATATTCCATATCGCAGATTTGTTTGATTATCAATTATATGAAAAATATCGATTCTGTAACCTTTAGTAAATCAACTTTTCAGTCAATCAATCTGTTATTCAGTTAATCAATTAATCAGTGATTGTTTACACTCCGCTAAACGTGCTAAATCCACCATCAATTGGCAGGTTGGCGCCAGTGATGAACGATGCGGCGTCAGAGCACAGGAATTGGATAGCGCCGTTCAACTCGTTGATGTCGCCAAAGCGGCGCATCGGGGTGTTGGCCAGCACTTTGTGGCTGCGTTCGGTGAGCGAGCCATCGGGGTTCAAAAGCACAGCGCGGTTTTGGTCGCCGATGAAGAAACCTGGTGCCACAGAGTTTACGCGGATGCCGTCGCCGTATTTCAGCGCCATCTCCATTGCCATCCACTGTGTGAAGTTGGTCACAGCGGCCTTTGCTGCAGAGTAGCCTGGCACGTTGGTCATCGACTGCAGAGCAGCCATCGACGAAATGTTCACCATTGCGCCCTTCTTCTGTTTTGCCATAATCTCGCCAACCACAATCGACGGGTAAACGGTTCCGTTCATATTCAGGTTGGTAACCTTGTTCCAGTCCTCAATTTTCATATCGAAGATAGGCTGGTCGGGGCGGAGAGTAGCGCCAGGCATATTGCCGCCTGCAATGTTGATAAGGATGTCGATGCGACCCCATTTCTCAACCACCTTGTTAGCCATCGCCTTAATTGAATCGATGTCCAAAACGTTGCAAATCAAGCCCATTGCCTCGCCGTTGCCGATGGCGTTCAGTTCCTCGATACGTTTGTCGAGTTGCTCCTGACGGATGTCGAGAGCCACCACTTTTGCGCCGGCGCGCATAAAACTTTTGGCCACGCTGCCACCCAGAACGCCACCTGCGCCTGTGATGATGGCAACCTTGCCTTCAATGCTGTACATTTGAGTGTTGTTGTCCATAATACTTTGATTTAAAATGAATTGTTTATTTATTTTTAATGACTTCAGACATTTGACTTAGGACATCTGACCGTTCACTTTTGCCTTATGCCCTTTGACTTTTGTCTTTACTTATTTCAAAATTTAACATCTATTGAGCGTTGTCCAATTTGTACTCCGGCAGAGTTTCAATCTTCGGATTCTCGTAGTTTGATATGCCGATACGGTATTTCATCAGTTTGTCGAGTTTCTGTTGGAAGGGCTGACAGCCTTCAGGCAACTGCATTCCAGAGAATTGTTGGAAATATTGGATTGTCGCATCGCGCCACCAGATAGCGTCTTTTGCCTGACGCTCCAGTTTGGCTTTAACATCGGCAAAACGCTGACCGTCAACATATTGCTCAACCGAGTTCCAAGTCTTGACGAACGACCGTGCATCGTCGATTCCCGATTGGAAGGTCAGGCAGAGTTCGTCCCACAATGTGTGTCCGCTCTTCATCTTGTAATCCCACGGCAGGTGATGGAACCACAGAATCAGGTTCTCGGGGCAGGTGGTCACGTCATTGTACATCGATTTCAACGGCTCGTGATATTGTGCCACAGCGCCCGAGCCATTCATTGTGCGGTCGAAGCCCAAGCCATCGGC
The DNA here is from genome assembly GCA_017557605.1 of Salinivirgaceae bacterium. Lineage (GTDB taxonomy): Bacteria > Bacteroidota > Bacteroidia > Bacteroidales > SZUA-534 > RUG13583. The sequence continues at coordinate 25,361 of JAFYYJ010000065.1, read as the reverse complement.
GGCAGCCTTGTGGTAATAGGCAGGCTCCCAGTCGGGGCGGATAGAGCGGTCCCACGGGCCAGGTCCGTAGTGGTCGGGGCCTTTGAATGTGTGGTGCAGGCCGAGCGGCATCTCGTAGTTCACACAAGCCTCGCGCGACTCTAGCATCATCTTTTTGACTGGCTCAACAAACTGATTGTCAGTTGAGAAAGTCTGACGCAACCATTCGTCGGCAATTTGCTCCGATGTCAGTTCCGGATTCCACGCCATTCGTCCGTAGGCGTACCAGTTTGCTTGCGCGAAATGGTGTCCGCACCAGTTGCGGTCGTTGCCCACGTTGCTCACACCTGCAATGGCCGTATATTTATATGGTATGATTTTGCCCTCGGTGATAGCGCCAACGGTCGAACCTTCGCCACGCTCATAAGTGTCTGAATCCAAGCACTCTTTCCACATTGGGTGCATAAAAACCAAATGATTGGCGTGGCCCAGATACTCCTGTGTAATCTGCACTTCGACCATTGCCTGAGTCTTCTCAAACTGACCGAAGAGCGGGCTGAACGGCTCGCGCGGTTGGAAATCGACAGGGCCGTTCTTAATCTGAATCAGCACGTTGTCGCGGAACTGCCCGTCGAGCGGCATAAACTCTTCAACGGCCTGTTTGGCACGGTCAGGGCTTTGGGCGTTGTAAACAAAAGCGCGCCACATCACAATTCCTCCGTGGGGTTTCAATGCGTCGGCAATCATATTGGCGCCGTCGGCGTGGGTGCGGCCGTAGTCTTGCGGCCCCGACTGTCCTTCAGAGTTAGCTTTCACCAGAAAACCTCCAAAATCAGGAATCAAGTTGTAAATCTCGTCAACTTTTGCATTCCACCACGCAACAACCTCTTTATCAAGCGGGTCCGATGTTCCGAGTCCAGCCAAGTGCTTTGGCGCGGCAAAGTTCAGCGACAGATAGATTTTCAATCCGTAGGGGCGGAGAATATCGGCTAACACCTTTACTTTCTGTAGATATTCGTTAGTTAGAATGTCGGCATTGGCGTTCACGTTGTTGACAACAGTTCCGTTGATGCCTACTGATGCGTTGGCACGGGCGTATTCGGTGAAAATCTGGCTGTTCGAAGCAGGATTGTTCGTGTCGATTTCGTCCCATTTCCAAATTGAGCTGCCGGCAAATCCGCGTTCTACGGTACCGTCGAGATTGTCCCAGTGGTTGAGCACGCGGCGTTCAAAGGCCGGTACGCTTTGCACCGAGCCGCTTGCGGGCAGTTGGCCGCACTCTTGGCGGCGCAGCAGGTCGAACGATGCGTACAAAAGTCCGATTTCAGTGTTGGCCGATGCCGTGATTTTCCCATCGGCAAATGCCAGTTCAAAACCCTCATTGCCAAGTGCGTCGTTGGCCGTGCTGTTTAGTGTTAGGTTAACTTTTTGATTTGATTTCCAATATTTTTCAATATTCTGTTCGGCAATCTGCATTGTAGTTGTGCCGAATTCAGCGGGCGCTTCCATCTGTAACGAGTTGAACCACAACAGATGGCCGTCGCTACCGACAGTCGTATTCTGCTTGTTGTTGTCAGCACACGATGCCAAAGTCATCAGCCCGGTCATGCATGCAATCGTTGATAAGGTTTTGATATTCATATTTTTAAAGTTTAGTGTTTGGTTTAACAAGTTGAAAATGTTTACGTTATCACTTTTGCCTTTTGTCTTATGCCTTATGCCTTTCTGACGATTCCCTCACAATCAAATCCGATTTCAGTACAACCTGATTGGTAACATACAGATTGTTAATGCCTTGTAAGTGGTCGATAATATGGTTTGTGGCCATTGTTCCGAGTTCGTTGGCGGGGTAGTTGATGGTTGTCAGGTTAGGTTTGACAATGCGGCTTGTGATATCGTTGTTGAAACCCACAACTGCCACATCGTCAGGTACATTAAGGCCCATTTCCTGAAGTCCGGCAATGAATCCCGTGGCCGACATATCGTTGCTGAAGAATGCTCCGTCGGGCATTTGTCCGCTTGCTTTCAGTTGGTTGGCTAGTTCCTTGCCCGAGTCAAAATCGATGTTTGGCATTATCACTGTTCTGTGGCGGATGTTAAGTCGGTCGAGTGTCTCGTTGAATCCGCGCTCGCGCTCGCGATAGACCATCGATGTTGATTCGATGGTGGCGTGCACAATGTTGCGGCAGCCTTGTTCGGCTAAGTGATTGGCCACCTTGCAGGCCGCTGAGTAGTTATCGATTGAGAAACTTGCACAGTCGAAATTCGGGATGATGCGGTCGAAAAAGACGAGCGGGATGCCAAAGTTGTTGAATGGCTTGAAGTGCGCCACCGAGTCGCTGTTTTTAGCCACAGCCACCAGCAGACCGTCAACGCGCTTCTCGAGCATTGTCTTGGCATTGGCAATCTCTTTGTTCGAGTCCTCAAACGACTGAACAATAATTAGTTGGTATCCTCTTGATGCCGCAGCTTTTTCGGCACCGCTCAAAAACGACGATATGAAAAGACTGTCCAGCCTATGCACAATCACACCAATGGTGTTGGTTGAGCCTTTGCGCAGATTGGCCGCAAACGGGTTGTTGCGGTAGCCGAGCCGTTCGGCGCAGTCGGCCACTTCCTGCCGTGTTTTCAGGCTCACGCTGGCGTTGTTGTTTAGCGCGCGGCTTACGGTTGATGCCGAAATGCCTAGTTCTTTTGCAATGTCATAGATGGTTATCTCGCTCTTTTCCATTTTTAGTATGTTTGACAGGCAAACATACAATATTTTGCAACAAGTGTTGCAATCGGTTGCAAAATAATTTTTCTAAACATTCCACAACATTCCACTATATTTGACATCCGTAAAGCGAAGATGCGAGCATCTGAATAAACAGTTTGTCTATGAATAATATAACAAAATTTGTGCTTTCAGCCGCAATGGCGGCATTGGTTGTTAGTTGCACAACAAACGACGATAGAATTCCAAGTCTTTGCGAGTCGTATGCCGATTATTTTCCTGTGGGAGTGATGATTAATCGCAGCATTGTGCGCAGTATGAACGACACCATTTTCATCAAGAAGCACTACAACTGCCTAACGAGCGAGGAGGAGATGACCCCCGTCATTATGCACCCGCGTCAGGACCGTTACCGTTGGCGAGTTGCTGATGAGGTTGTCGATTTTGCGCAGCGCAACGGAATGAAAGTGCGTGGCAACTGTCTTATCCGCTTCGACCAGATGCCCGACTGGATGTGCTTCGATGGTGAGCGCATAACATCGAAAGACTCGCTTTTCAGCCGGATGAAGGCACATATAGACACCATAATGACACGTTATAAAGGCAAAATCTATTGTTGGGATGTGGTGACCAACGCTGTGGCCGACGATACCGCTATCATTCTGCGGCAGAATACATGGCTTTATCAGATTGCTGGTGACGAGTATGTTGAGCATGCTTTCCGTTGTGCTCACGAGGCCGACTCAACCGCGCTGTTATTCTACAACGATTACAACCTGAACCGTCCCGACAAATTGGAACGCACCTGTCAGATGCTTCAGCGCCTGATTGACAAGGGTGTTCACATCGATGGTGTGGGAATGCAGGGACATTGGTCGCTCTACGAGCCAACACGCGAGCAGCTCGAGACCGCCATTGCACGTTTCCGAGCTATGGGCTTGCAGGTGCATATCACTCAGCTCGATGTGTCATTGTACAAATGGGAGCCAGCCCGCCGGCATTTGCGCCGAAACGAGACTATCCGTATGAATGACAGCATAAAACAGCTGCAGGCCGACCAATATTCAATGATATTCGATGTTTTGCGCCACAATTCGGATGTTGTCAGGAATGTTACTTTCTGGGGGCTCGACGACCGTAACTCATGGCTGAACAATACACCTGTGCGCGGACGCAAGAACTATCCGCTACTTTTCGACGCCTATCGCGGAACAAAGCCGGCCTTCCACCGTATTGTGCGTGAGGCCAAAAACGAGCACAAATAGACAGTTGTCTGGTTATTCTTTAATGTAAGTTGCGCTATCGGCATAGTTCGGCGCATCGAGCATGTTGGGCTGTTGAAGCGTTGGAGCCGATTGCGTAGTGTCGACAGGCAGTTTGTCAGTTATTTCAGGTGTGGGCACCTCAAGTGTAAACAGCATCACGCCAATCGAAATTAACACAACCACCGAGGCCGCCATTGCGAACCACAGTCTTTGCCGGTTGCGCCGGATTTCCTTGTCAATCCTATTCCACATGTATTCAGGCACATCGGGAGTCTGGTCGCTAGTTCCTCGCCTGAAAATCTCGTCGATATTGTTTGTACTCATTTTACCCCCTATTATTAGTTTTTTCCTCGATTCATATTTAATTGTGACTGCCGTATAACGCTTCAATCTTGTCTTTCAGAACATTACGCGCACGCAACAGGTTCGATTTCGATGTGCTTTCCGATATGTTCAGCATCTGCCCAATCTCCTGATGCGAATAGCCTTCGATGGCGAAAAGGTTGAATACGGTGCGGTACTGCGGCGTCAGCTGTTGCACCATTTGCAGCAACTCGTCGTACGATATGCGGCTTAGCACATCGTCGGCCGATAGCCGTGTGTCGTATTCCCTGATTTCGTCAACTGTGTATAACATATTCATTTTCCGGCAGTTTTCGATTGCACTGTTCACCATAATCCGTCGCGCCCAACCTTCGAACGAGCCGTTGAAGCTGAACTGGTCGATTTTTGAGAAGATTTTCACAAATCCGTCTTGCAGAAAATCTTCGGCTTCGGCGCGGTTTGCGGCGTACCTCAGGCACACTCCAAACAGCTTGGACGCCAGACGATTGTACAGCTTTCGCTGGGCGTCGGGTTGTTTCCGCTGGCAGCCGCGCACAATGTCGTCTATCTCCAGTGTCTCCATCGGCGTTTCTTAGTTAGTTGCATTATATTGACGCGCGTTGCCGCCGTTTGGTTGCGTGGCAGGCGATTTTTTTCGCAGAAGCCACAGCCCGGCAAATGTCAGCAACCCGTTTATTATCAGTAGCTCGTAGCCCATTTTGTAGCCGCCGAGCAAAATCGGTGTCAGATAATTGATTATCACGCAGATTATCGGCGATGCGATGCAGACAATCCATACATGGCGGTCGGCTATCTCTTTTTTGGTGAAAAGGCCGAATGCATAAAGACCCAGCAACGGTCCGTAGGTATAGCCGGCAATGGTGTATATGGCGCTTATCACGCTGCGGTCGTTCAGCCGGTTGAAGATGATGATAATCAAGGCGACAACAATGGCAATGCCGATGTGCACGCGCTTCCGCAGACGGATTTTCTCGCTGTCGGTCAGGTCCTTTTTTTCGATTTCAAGAATGTCGATAGAGAAGGCGGTGGTGAGGGCGGTGAGCGCCGAGTCGGCCGATGAGTAGGCCGCAGCTACCAGTCCCACAACAAAAAGCACGGCTACAGCGGTGGGTAGATAACCTTGCGTGGCGAGCATGGGGTAGAGGTTGTCGCTCTGTGCCGGCACCTGAATGCCGTTGCGTGCTGCAAAGATGTAAAGCATGGCGCCTAACGACATGAACAACAAGTTGATAGGTATGAATGCGAATCCGTACCAGTACATGTTCTTTTGCGCGTCTTTCAGGTTGCGGCAGCTGAGGTTTTTCTGCATCATGTCTTGGTCAAGGCCGGTCATGACAATGGTGATGAAGATGCCGCTCAGAAATTGTTTCCAGAAGAACGTTTTCTCTGTCGGATTATCGAAGAACCACATGCGTGCATATTCGGAGTTTCGGATTTCGCTAACCACACCGCCCAAACTCAGTCCTAACGAGTTTTTTATGGCTATAATGGTGATTACCAAAGCAGTAATCATAAATAATGTCTGCAGCGTATCGGTGAAGACAATGGTGCGTATGCCGCCTTTGAAAGTGTATAGCAGAATGAGTATAATTATCACAACTACAGTGAGTTCGAACGGGACGCCCCAAGCATCGAAAACGGCAAGCTGAAGCACGCTTGTCATCAGGAAAAGGCGGAACGAGCAGCCAATGACGCGGCTTAACAGGAAGAATGCGGAGCCCGTCTTGTACGATGTGCGGCCGAATCGGTTTTCAAGATAGGTGTAGATGCTGGTCATGTTGAATTTGTAGTAGATAGGCAGCAGCACCTGCGCAATGAACAGATAGCCAAGGAAAAAGCCGATAACCATTTGCATATAAGCGAACTGGTTATAGCCAACCTCGCCCGGCACCGAAATAAACGTGACACCCGAAATGCTTGTTCCAATCATCCCAAAGGCCACCAGATACCATGGCGAGCGGTGGTTGCCGATGAAGAACGAGTCGTTGTCGGCTTTGCGCCCCGTGAACCACGAGATGCTGAACAGCACGCCAAAATAGGCCAGAAGCACGATTATGATAAGCAACGGTGACATAAAATGTTGTTTCCGGCAAATCTACTATTTTATTTATGAATTAGAAATTCAGATTTCGATACAAGACAAGTCCGAAAATCTCAACTTTTCGCATACTTTTACACACAAAAAAATCAATGCAACAGTTACCTTCACGATTGCTCGATAATGTGGTCAATGAGTTTGGCAAGCTGCCGGGCATCGGCAAAAAGACCGCGCTGCGCCTGACGCTGCATTTGCTCAACCAGCCCGACGAGGATGTAGAGGCGTTTGTGTCGGCTATCAGCCAAATGAAAACCGATATTATGATTTGTCCTGAGTGCCACAACATTACGGAGACCGAGGGGCTGTGCGGCATCTGCGCCGACCAACGCCGCGACCATTCGCTCATCTGCGTAGTGGAGACTATCCGCGAGTTGATTGCCATTGAGAACACCGGTCAGTTTAAAGGTGTGTATCATGTCTTGGGTGGTCGCATATCGCCAATGGACGGCATCGGACCAAAAAATCTGAATATCGACAGCCTTGAGCGGCGCGTGCAGGAAAACACCATTGCCGAAATCATTTTGGCAACTAGCACCACTATTGAGGGCGACACCACTAACTTCTACTTGTTCAGACGGTTAAGTCCGTTTGGCGTGCCGATAACCACACTCGCGCGAGGGCTTTCTGTGGGCGATGAACTTGAATATGCCGACGAAATCACCCTGGGACGCTCAATTCTGAACCGCGTGCCGTACAACTCGGGCAAGAACTGATTGGGTGAGTAACTGATTGAAAATGTGAGGAATTATTTAACCGGAGAATCGAAAATTAATAAATAACCATGGAATTGTCTGACAAAATAAAGTATTGCGCCATTTGCCAAAAATCGAAGCGCGATATGCAGCGCGGCATTGTCTGCGGATTGACTAACGAGAAACCAACGTTTGAGAAACAATGCGCTGATTTACAGGCATCAGCCAACGATATTGCCGAGCTTGAGGAGTCGCTTATGGGCGGCTCGCAAAAACATGCCACAAAATTACTGACAGCCGTTCTAATTGTGGTGTTCGCTGTTGTTGTCGGTGCTATGTGGTTGATATACAATCACAAGGGTGGAGGTGAACAATCTGTAAAAAATGTCGGGAAGAAAAATGAGGCATTGGAGGCCATTGTCGACGCAAAAATGGCAACGCTGCCGCAAACCAATGACGGCCTTGTGTTCGACAGCATCACACTTTGCAAAAAATATGTCAAGTATACGCTCCGTTTGCCCGGCACCTACATTCAAGATTACAGCGACGATATGCTGATTTGCGAATCAAAATTCAGACATTCGGAGGTGCTTAAAAAACTTCGCGACGAAGATGCCGAACTGCTCAAAACTTGCATAAAAGACTCTATGCAAATACGTTACGCTTTTCGTGAAGCCACTGATTTTCCAATCTATACCATTGTTGTTCATCCAAAAGATATGGAGCAAGCGCTCAGCGCCACCGGACCGTTCAAATGTCCGCAAAAGGATTTCGACCGTGTGCTGCGCTCTGAGAAAAAGGCGCTTCCGTACGACATTGTGAACAAAATACAGCTATCGGGTATTAATTGGGATTATGGTACAAACACGCTGAAACTGAGCTTGCGGTCGCGGCGAAAAATGAAAACCGACAAGCCGACGCTCACTAAATTAGTTGAAAATGAGCTGTGGAGCAACGTCAACGAGTTTTATTCTGTGCGGATGACAATGCTGAACGAGGGAACAATCGATTTTCGTTTCATCGGTACCGACGACAGGCTGCAAGAGTCGATAAAAATCGGGCCGGAGTTCTACAAGAAAGGGGACTAAGGTTTCGAAGTTCTAAGTTAAAGGTTGAAAGCTAAGGGTCTGGTTGTCAGTGTTAGTGTCAGTTTTAGAGTTAGTGTTATGAAAATCTTTGTTATCGGTTCGGGGAATGTGGCTACGCACTTGTCGGGCGCGTTGCTAAAGGCCGGACACACCATTGACGGTGTATGCGGACGCAGTTTTGAACATGCCGACGAATTAGCTAGAAAACTGAGTGCCAAGCCATTTGACTCACTTGCGCATATTCCGACCGATGCGGATGTCTATCTTATCAGTGTGAGCGATGACAGCATTGCCGATGTGGCTGCGCAGATGCCCGATGTTAAGGGAATTGTAGCGCATACTGCTGGCAGTGTCCCAATGGATGTGTTGAAAAGGTTTGAAAATCATGGTGTTATATATCCGATGCAGTCGTTCACGAAGAACCGCAAAATAGATGTTGGCCGTGTGCCGTTTTTTGTTGAGGGTTTCACCAATGATGTGGCTGACAAGCTGATAATGTTGGCTAAAACAATCAGCACTGATGTCCGGTTGATGACAAGTGAAGAACGGAAATACCTGCACCTTTCGGCGGTTTTCGCAAGCAATTTTGTCAACGGGATGTTTGCCGAAGCAGAGACGGTGCTGAAACACTGCCGTTTGCCGTTCAGTGTTCTACAACCGCTTATCGAAGAAACTGTGGCTAAAGCCTTGGAAATGGGGCCTGTAGCCGCGCAAACCGGTCCTGCCCGCCGTGGCGATGCTGGGGTGATGCAGATGCAGCAAAAAATGCTCGACGATGAAAACCAACGGAATTTGTATAGTTTTGCATCAAAACGGATAACAGAAAGATATGGGAAACAGTAAGTCGATAACTTGCGCATTCAATTAATCTGTCATTCAATCAGTCAGTTATGAGTAACTTTAAGGAAGATTTGATGAAAGTGAAGGCGTTTGCCTTCGATGTTGACGGTGTCTGCACCAATGCGACAATAATTTGCTTGGCCGACGGTCAGCAGGTACGTCAGTCGCACACACGCGACGGTTTTGCGCTCAGGTTTGCTCATCAGCAGGGATACCCGATAGCTATTATAAGCGCCGGTAAAAATAATGCTGGCGTGGTGAAACGTTTTGAAGGTCTGGGACTTACCGATTTGTATATTGGCAGTTTGGAAAAGAACAAGGCTTTCGATGATTTTCTCAGCCGCCACAATCTGTCGGCCGACGATGTGCTTTATATGGGCGATGATGTGCCTGATTATCCGGTACTTAAACGCGTTGGTGTGCCTACATGCCCTGCTGATGCCGCCAACGACATAAAGCCAATTGTCAAGTATGTGTCGGACTGCAAAGGTGGTGAGGGCTGTGTGCGTGATGTTATTGAGCAGGTGCTGAAAGCGCAGGGCCGTTGGGCTAATTTTGAAACTGAAAACTTTTTGTAATATGTTGAATATTATCAAGATGATACGGTGGCCGAATCTGCTTATGGTGCCTTTCACCATGTGCCTGATGCGCTATTGTATTGTTCAGCCGATGCTCGACTATCAGTTCTCGCCGCAGCTTGGCGAGCAGATTTCTTTCCAACTGAGTGACGGTTATTTTGCTGTTTTAGTGCTTATTAACATGTTACTTGGTGCAGCCGGCTATATCATCAACGACTATTTCGACCGCCACATCGACCGCATAAACCGCCCCGACGAGGTTATTGTGGGGCGCGAGGTGCCGCGCCGTGCCGCTATGGTGTGGCACATAATATTCGACATTGCGGCGCTTGTGCTTGCGGCGGTTTTCGCATGGCATCTGCGCATGATGTCAATTTTTCTGCTTTACGCAATGATAGCCGGCATATTTTGGTTGTATTCAACCACTTACAAAAAACAACTGCTCATTGGCAACCTTGTTGTGGCGTTAGGTACGGCAACCATACCGCTTCAGGTAGGAATATTTGAATATCTGACACTTACGCGCGTTTACGGATTCGAAATGATGTTGAAAGATTTGTCGTTTATTCCGATAATGTGCTGGACTGGTGGTTTTGCATTTTTTGCTTTCATAATCAATATGATACGTGAGATTGTGAAGGATATGGAAGACCTTGAGGGCGACAATAACTACGGCTGCAACACCTTGCCGATAGCTTACGGAATGAAAATCTCGAAAATCGTTGTGTGGGTGTTGTCGGTAATATGCATCGCGCTGTTGCTAGTCTGCTACTACTTTTTCTTGCACGAGCCGTTGACTCTTATTTATTTGTCAATCTTTGTGATAGCACCGATAGTTCTGGTAATGATATTGACAGCTAAAGCCGACGAAGTCAAACATTACCACCGCATCAGCACCATTATTAAAGTGATAATGCTGTTTGGCGTGCTCTATTCGGTTCTGGCTTGGCAGATGATGAAATATGTGGTTTGATTTTAACGTGAACGAAAACAGAAAACAAAAAACAAAAACCGTTTCAACTTGTTAAACCAATTAAACCTTAAACTCTGAACTTTACTTTAGCTATATATGTTGCCGATATTCAATAAATACAAGTTCGTTTTGGCTTCAAAATCGCCGCGCAGGCAGGAATTGTTGAAAGGCATTGTGCCAGAGTTCGACATAATGCTGCACGACACCGCCGAGAGCTATCCTGACACCTTGCAGGGCGCGCAGATTGTGGAGCATTTGGCAAAACTGAAGGCGTCGGCTTTCGAAGGCGAACTTGCCGAAAACCAGCTTCTTATAACTGCCGATACCATAGTTTGGATTGATAATCAGGTGCTTGGTAAACCTAAAGACCGCGCTGTTGCAATTGAGATGCTGCATCAGCTATCGGGCCGCAAACATACGGTTTATACTGGCGTATGCCTTAAAACCACGCAGAAAGAGCGGGTGTTCAGCGCCGCCACCGATGTCTTTTTCCGTCAGCTTTCCGATGATGAGATTGCCTACTATGTCGATACCTACAAACCATTCGACAAGGCAGGCTCCTACGGCATTCAGGAGTGGATTGGCTATGTCGGCATCGAGCGCATCGACGGCTCATATTTCAACGTGATGGGGCTGCCCGTGCAGAGGCTTTATCAGGAGCTGAAAAAGTTTTAAGTTATATTTTTAAGTTTTAAGTGCGCCAGCCAACACGAAATATTTCCAAATAATTGGCGTATGTAAGATTTATGTTTTTACTTTGCCGTGGCTTGAAAAACCGCACAGAACACCGCCAAGCGGCATGCGGACTCGACAATAAGCCGTTGGTTTAAAATAGGATAATGAAATTTCGTAATTTTTTAATAGCCAGTATATTGGTATATGCGTTCGCAGCTTGCGACAACGATGGCGACTCGCTTGACATTGGCGATGTATTCTCCGACAATCAGGCTGTAATAGGCTACGTTGACACCTTCTCGCTTAAATTATCGACCATAAAGGTTGACAGTTTCGCGACCTCTGGTTATCAGAGTCTGTTTTTGGGATATTACAAAGACGAATTTGCAGGCAATGTGCTGACAGAGCTCTATGCACCAATCGTCAACTCTTCGAGAATCACCATTCCAGAAAATTCGATTTACGACAGTCTGGTAATTGTCTTCAAACCTAACGGCGTGTGGGTTGGTGACACCGTAACTCCCAAAGTTGTAAATGTTTACCGTGTTTTGCAGGACATTGAGCCCGAATACGATGCCGAGCAGCAAAAGATGTTCAACCATCACCGGCTTGACCGCGACACAACGCCGCTGGCCACAGTAACTTTACGCCCGAATCCGTGGCGCAGTCTGGTCTCGACAGCACGCATGTCTGACGAGCTGGGGAAGGAGTGGTTCCGTATGATTCTGGAGTCGGACGATGTTATGAGCAACACCGAATATTTCCTCGATTACTTCAAGGGCTTGGCTTTTGTACCTCAAACCACCGATTTTACTTGGGGAATGGGTTTTGTCAGGTCAGGCATGGTACCTACATCGAACCAGATTGAAGACGCCACGCAGCTCGAAATAAGGCTTTACTACCGCAAGCCAACTGACGAGGAAGACGATTCGTATCTCACTTTTGTCTTGGCAACTGACGGCGAAAATTCTTATAAATACACTTATCTGAACAACGACCGCACGGGCACGCCGTTCGAGAGCTTGAAAAAATATGATGACAAAGTCTATTCGTCGGCAAGCGGCTCGGTGTCGTGCATACAGACTGGCAGCGGTCTTGCCCTGCGTATCGATTTCCCGACGCTTAACAATCTGCACGCTGTGGCAGAGTATATGAACATCATTGATGCGCGGCTGATTATCAAGCCTAAAGAGAATTCGTTCAACGAGGACGATTATCAGCTTCCGTCAATCCTTTATGCTGGTTTAACCGACGAGTCGAACAAACTAATTTCGCTGCTTTCCGACATCAACGGAAATCCGGTAGCGTCGCAGGTTGTTTATTCAGGTATCGATAATTCACCATTCTACACATTTTCGCTTGTGGGTTTTGTCCGTAGCCGCATAATGTCGCCTTCCGACGATTACAACTCGATACTGATTATGCCGTCGGAGGAGGAATGTGCCACCACGTTCAGGCGCCTGGTGGTTGACGACTACACAAATTATGGAGAAAATGTTCAATTGCAGGTTTATTATCTAACTTATTAAAGTGTTGAAAATGCGGTTGATACGAACAATAATATTGCTTATTCTGATAATCAGCGCCCAAGTTTCGCAGGCGCAGAACAATACCATTTCGCCATATTCGCGCTATGGTCTCGGCCTCTATGAACAGAACGGTTTTGGTCGTGGACTTGCGATGGGAGGCACCGGAATTGCCTTGCAGGCGCGAGGACATGTCAACAACATCAATCCGGCATCGTATGCGCTTATCGACTCATCTATGGTGCTTTTTGATGTTGGTCTTCATCTTGATTATGAATATATTAGCACTTATCTTGATGATGGCGATAAAACCAATGGCAACATATCATACTTCTCGCTTGCCGTTTCGGGAACACGGAAATGGGCGTTCAGTTTCGGAATAGCGCCCTACACAAGCACAGGTTACACTATCAGGACAAGGGAATATTTGTCGGGCGGCGGCCAGACAACCTACATCTCGCACGTTGAGGGCATTGGCGGTCTGACGCGCGTGTATGCTGGTTTGGGCGTGCAGTTGGGCAACCGTACGGCTTTTGGCATGAATGCGTCGGTTCTCTTTGGACCGAAAACTCAAAGGCAGGCTATGGTGCTGAACGCCAGCGATATATTCTCGATTTATGTCGAAAACACTGATTATTATGTGGGCGGAAAACTCGATTTCGGCCTTCAGCATAAAATACCGACATCGGCCAAGTCGAACCTGACTTTAGGAGCCATTGCAAGTACGCCGGGCATCCTCCGCTGCGACCGCACTGAGGAGGCTACAAACACGTTCATTTCGGGCGTTGTTGATACAATTTATTACGATGACGATGATTACGACCGCTATACCACTCTGCCGATGACGTGCGGCGTGGGTGTGGCATACAATTACAACGAGCGCATGACCTTCACTGCCGATTTCAACTATAATCCGCTGTCGAAATTGAAAGTGTCAGACAAACGTTCAAAACTTATTGACAACCAGACGATAAATGTTGGTGCCGAATATGTTCCGAAACGGTTTGGCCGCAAATACGATTTGACATTCCGAGCAGGAGCTACCTACGAAACAGGCACTTACCGGGTCGATGATTACCGGCTTAAGGCGTTTGCTGGCACAATGGGAGTGGGGTTCCGAATCCGCACAATTAGGTTCAACACCTTCTGCAGCTATCGTCAGCAGGGCACTAAGGAAAACCTGCTTGTTCTCGACCAGAAAATACGCATTGGCTTGAATCTGACCTACATTGACTACTGGTTCCAAAAACGCAAATTCTATTGATGCTTGAGCTCAATTTCAGCGGATTGGCCAACGAAGCAGGTTGCGACGAGGCCGGGCGCGGATGCTTGGCTGGCCCGGTGTTTGCAGCAGCCGTCATTCTGCCGCCCGATTTCAGTAACGACCGTCTTAACGATTCGAAACAACTGACTGAAAAGCAACGCTATCAGTTACGCGATGTTATTATGAGCGAAGCGGTAGCCTACGCTGTTGCGAAACTCGATGCCCCGCAAATCGATGAAATAAACATTTTGAACGCATCCATAAAATCGATGCACCTGGCTCTCGACCAACTTGCGGTGCGGCCAGAGTTCATCATTGTCGATGGTAACCGTTTCAAACCGTACAATGATGTTAAGTATCAGACGATTGTGAAAGGAGACGGCAAATATCTGTCGATAGCGGCTGCATCAGTTCTCGCAAAAACCTTCCGCGACGATTTTATGTTGCAGATTGATAAAGAATTTCCGCAATACAACTGGGCCAAAAACAAAGGCTACCCAACTGCCGACCACCGTGCCGCCATTGCCAAGTACGGCATCACGCCTTATCACCGTCGCTCGTTCCGCTTGCTTGACACGCAGTTGGAATTGCCACTTTTCTAATGGGCGTGTAGTGTAAATCCTGGTTTTATTTAAAAATCAGTGTCGAGAAATTTCTGTCATCGAGCATTTCGTTGGCCACTTCAAGAATGTCGCTGCTGGTGAAACGGTTGATTTTCTCGCAAATCTCACTCAGCGGGTCGATAGTGTCGAAGAGCAGGCAGCTGCGGCCGAGGTTCAGCATCAGGCCCGAGTAGTTCTCAGTGCTGATGGCTAATTGGCCAATCATCTGTTTCTTGGCGCGGTCGAGTTGCAGAGTGCCCATTCGTTCCTCGCGTAGACGGCGCAGTTCGCGGCGGATGATGGCCAGGCAGCGGTCAGTTTTCTCGTAGTCGGTGCCAAAATAGATGCCAAACGTGCCGGTGTCGGTGTATGGTGTGTAGAACGACTCGATGTTGTAGGTGTAGCCATGCTTCTCGCGCAATGCAAGGTTGAGGCGGCAGTTCATTCCAGGTCCGCCCAACGTATTGTTTATCAATTCGAAAGCCAACCGGTTCTGATGGTCAGTAGGGTAGGCGCGGCAGCCGAAAATGCAATGTGACTGGTGCGTGTCAAGTTCAACTTCAAGTAGATGCGGTGTGTACGGATTGACGGGTATTCGCTTGAAATCGCGCTTCCGGGTGGCAATAGGTCCGAAGTGTCGTTCGGCAAGCCGTACAATGGTTTTGAAATCGACCGGACCAACCGAGCAGATGGCAATCTGGTCGGTGTTGTATGTGCGGCCGATAAAACGCAGAATATCAGTGTGGTCGTATCGGGCAATCGACTCGGGTGTGCCCAGAATGTTGCGTCCGATTGTGTGTCCGCTGAAAATCAAGTCCTCAAAATCGTCAAAAATCAAATCGCCAGGCGAATCTTTATATGAATTTATCTCATCCACAATCACTTCCTTCTCCTTTTCGCACTCGTGGTCGGGGAAGGTTGAGTTGAAGATGATGTCGGCAAACAGCTCCATTGCGCGGCCGTAATACTCTTTTAGGAAGGTGCCGTAAACACATGTTTCCTCTTTGGTGGTGTAGGCGTCAATCTCTCCACCAACATTCTCGAGGCAGCTTATCACGTTGTAAGCCTTGCGTTTGCGCGTGCCCTTGAAAATCACGTGCTCAATCATATGGGCAATGCCATGCTCGTTCTCTAGCTCATCGCGTGAGCCGGTGTTCACCACCACGCCCATGTGCGCCACAGGAGTGCTTGATTGACTGTGTATTACGCGAATTCCATTCGCCAACCTATGATATTCGTACTCTGCCAATTTCTGTTTTTTTCGGAGCGCAAAAGTAACAAGAAAACGACACCAACATCGGTGTATTTCCAATTGTCTGTTTGAACTTTTGTCACACATGCCTATTTTTGCTGAAAATTGAAAAGATATGGATGTCAGAATTGAACAATCGTGGAAGCAGAGGTTGCAAACAGAGTTCGATAAGCCTTATTTTGAGCAACTTACGCAGTTCGTGCGCACCGAGTATCAAACGCGCACCATTTATCCGCCGGCCAGATTGATTTTCAATGCTTTCAATCTTTGTCCGTTCGACAAGGTTAAGGTTGTGATTATTGGTCAGGACCCGTATCACGGAGCCGGACAGGCTCACGGACTTTGTTTCTCGGTGCAGGACGGAGTGCAGTTTCCGCCGTCGTTGCGCAACATTTTCAAGGAGATACACGACGATATTGGCACTCCGGTTCCACTTTCGGGCAATCTGACACGCTGGGCCGAGCAAGGCGTACTGTTGCTCAACGCCACACTAACCGTTCGCGCCGACGAAGCCGGTTCGCATCAACGACGCGGCTGGGAGACTTTTACCGATGCGGTTATCAATGCGGTAGCTTCGGAAAAACAGAATGAGGTTTACATCCTGTGGGGCTCCTACGCGCAGCAGAAAGCAGCCATGGTCAACCGTAGCCAGAACCTTGTCCTTGAGTCGGTGCATCCGTCGCCGCTGTCAGCCTCACGCGGATTCTTCGGCAACCACCATTTCAGCCGTGCAAATCAATATCTTATCGAACACGGAAAAGAACCTGTTGCGTGGTAAGAAATGAAGAATAGGCAGTAATATCTGTAAAATGGTTATCGTCATCGTTAATAGTTATCGTTAATTTATGTTCATTTCAATAGAAAACTACCGTCCGCGCCTTGACGACGCTATTTTTCAGCAACCGCTTAACTGGCGGATAAAGGAAGGCGAAGTGTGGGCGATAGTGGGTGACAACGCCAGCGGCAAGACAACTCTGGCTAACATCCTGCGCGGAAAATTCTTTGCCGATGAAGGCGAAATCCGATACCATTTTTTAGACGCCATGCGTACATCGGAGTATCAGACCTTATGGCCTGACCGATTCATCAAGACGGTCAATTTCAAGTCTGCCTATTCTGCCGGCGATTTCAAGCAGATGTACTACCAACAGCGGTTTCACAGCACTGAGGTTGACGAGTGCCCGATGCTCACAGATATGTTCAAGCCAGCGCAGATTGAATTGCTGAATAGCGACCCGTTGTTCGCCTCACTTAATATCACCAGCTTGCTCGACAGGCGCATAATTCATCTGTCAAGTGGCGAGATGAGGCGTGTTATAATAGCCAAATCGTTGTTGGAAAAACCAAAAATGATAATTTTTGATAATCCATTTAACGGTTTGGATGTCAATATGGTACCGCAGGTTGACGCATTGTTGTCGAAAGTTCCGTTGACGGGAGCGCAAACAATGTTCATCTGTCCAACCAGAAAGCAGGTGCCAAGCTGCGTGACGCACATTCTGCAACTGAATAGGTGCGAGATAACATATTGCGGCGGCATTGACGGTTTTAAAGTTGAAGACAAAACAGAATCTCAAAAAATTGCTATAGACTGGAACCGTATCCCGACAATCGAGCCATGCGGCGGCGATGAAATTGTGCGATTCCGCGATATTGAAATTTCATACGGTCAAAATATTGTGCAGCAGCATCTTGACTGGACAATAATGAAAGGCGAAAAGTGGGCTTTGTTGGGCGACAACGGCACGGGCAAATCAACTCTGCTCAGTTACATTTTTGCTGACAATCCGCAGGCATACGCCAAGGATATTGCTCTTTTTGGCCGTGAACGTGGAACGGGCGAGAGCATCTGGGACATCAAGAAACGCATTGGGTTTACGTCATCGGAGATGCACCTTTACTACCGCGAACCGGTCAGCTGCTTGAAGATTGTGGAGTCCGGCTTTTTCGACAGCATCGGCCTTTACCGCACATGTAGCGCACAGCAAGAGCTTGAGGCTAAATATGTTATGCAAGTCGTAGGTATCAGCCATTTGGAGGAGCGGTCATTTATGCGGATATCGTCGGCCGAACAGCGGTTGGTGCTTTTTGCCCGCACGCTAGTCAAAAATCCTGAGCTGCTGATACTTGACGAGCCTTTCCACGGCTTCGACCAGAAAAATCTTCACCGCTGTCTGCAAATTGTTGAGAGTTTCTGCCGCCAGCCAGGCAAAACACTGATTTTTGTAACGCACAATTCGGCAGAATTGCCTGAGTGCATTGGGCATCGGTTTGTGTTGAAAAAGAACGGTTGATACATCTGCAGTAGTTGTCAAACGTGCTTCAGCACAGCCGTTTTGTTAGCTTTCAACCCCTCGTTGTTGATAAATCGCCCGACGGTCCAAAAGTCAAATTTCTATATTTGGCGAAATTTTCATTTTCTATGACTATCAGTAGCGTTAGCAATTACGGCGACGAGAATATTAAAACTCTCGAAGGACTTGAACACGTGCGTTTGCGCCCCGGTATGTATATCGGCAAACTGGGCGACGGTAGCAGCCCCGACGATGATATCTACGTGCTGCTCAAAGAGGTGATTGATAACTCGATTGACGAGTTCCGTATGCACTTTGGCTCAACCATCGAAATCGGGCTCGAAGGACACACGCTCACCGTCCGCGACTATGGCCGCGGTATCCCACAGGGCAAGATGGTGGCAGCCGTCTCAATTATGAATACTGGTGCAAAGTACGACACCAAATCGTTCCAGAAATCAGTTGGTTTGAACGGTGTTGGTACGAAGGCCGTCAATGCGCTGTCATCGAAATTTTCGGTTTGGTCGTTCCGCGACGGAATGGCTAAACAGGCTGACTTTGAAGCTGGTAAACTTATTAAGGAGTACGATTTGCAACCAACCACGGAGCGTAACGGCACCAAAGTGCAGTTCACCCCCGACGAGTCGGTTTTCGGACCTTACAACTTCCACACCGACTACATCGAGACAATGCTGCGCAACTACACCTACTTGAACACTGGCCTTACGCTTGTTTTCAACGGCCAAAAGTTCCTGTCGCGCAATGGTTTGCTAGATTTGCTTCAAGAGCGAAACAGCGAGGAGCCGCTCTATCCGATTGTCCACCTGAAAGGCGAAGACATCGAAATCGCCTTCACCCATATCGACCAGTACGGCGAGGATTACTATTCGTTTGTCAACGGACAGTACACCACGCAGGGAGGAACGCATCAAAGCGCTCTGCGTGAGCATCTTTCGCGCACAATAAAAGATTTCTACCAGAAGAATTTCGAACTGTCGGATATTCGTGGCGGCATTGTAGCAACAATCGCCATCAATGTTATTGAGCCGACTTTCGAGAGTCAGACAAAAGTGAAGTTGGGTTCGGCCAATATGGCTCCCGACAAGGATAGCGAAGGCCATCCTTACGAGTTGAGCGGAGTGAGCGTGAACAAGTTCGTGGGCGATTTCATTAAGAAAGAAGTTGACGATTTTCTGCATAAGAACCCTGACACGGCCAATATCTTGTTGAAGAAGATTCAGGACGCAGAAAAAGAGCGCAAACTGATGTCGGGCGTACAGAAAAAAGCACGCGACTTGGCCAAAAAGGTCAATCTGCATAATGACAAGTTGCGCGATTGCCGTATTCACTTGAATGATAGCAAAGTAACTTATCCGAAAGGTGTTACCGAAAAGTCGGATGTTGAGGAAAAAGTTGATTTGCGTTACGAGTCGTCAATTTTCATCACCGAGGGTGATTCGGCTTCGGGTTCAATAACCAAGAGCCGCAACGTTGAGACACAGGCCGTTTTCAGCCTTCGCGGTAAGCCGCTGAACTGCTACGGAATGACAAAAAAGGTTGTGTATGAGCACGAAGAGTTCAACAACTTGCAAGCCGCACTCAACATTGAGGAAAGCCTTGACGACCTCCGCTACAACAAGGTGATAATCGCCACCGATGCCGATGTCGACGGAATGCATATCCGCTTGTTAATCATTACTTTCTTCCTGCAATTCTTCCCCGATTTGATTCGCAAAAACCACGTATATATTTTGCAGACGCCGCTATTCCGTGTGCGTAACAAGAAAGTCACAAAATACTGCTACAGCGAGGCAGAGCGCGATGCGGCGGCCAAAGAGATTGGCTCGACGGCAGAGATAACGCGATTCAAAGGTTTGGGCGAGATTTCGGCCGATGAGTTTAAGTTTTTCATTGGCAAAGACATACGACTCGATGCGGTAAACGTCAAGAAAGGTGACAGCATTGCCAATTTGCTGTCATATTATATGGGTAAAAACACACCGCAACGCCAACAGTTTATCATTGATAATCTGCGAATTGAGGAAGATTTGGTTGAAGAAGAAAAATAATTAGAAGAAACACGATATTATGTCAGACGAATTCGACGACAAAACACCGATGGAATCCGAAGGGGACGAGTTGAACAACGAGGAAAATCTGTCCGAAGATGTTGAAAACGAAGAAGTTTTCGATGTTGAGGATGTAAAGCAGTTCGAAGGTTTCACGAGCGACCTTACCAACATTTCGAGCGTGACGGGAATGTACCAAAACTGGTTTCTCGATTACGCGTCGTATGTTATTCTCGACCGTGCCGTTCCGCATATCGACGATGGTTTGAAACCCGTACAACGCCGTGTGCTTCACGCAATGAAGCGCATCGACGACGGCCGCTACAACAAGGTGGCCAACATTGTTGGACAGACAATGCAGTTCCACCCGCACGGCGACTCGAGTATTTACACCGCGCTTGTTGGCTTGGGGCAGAAAGACCTTCTGATTGACTGTCAGGGTAACTGGGGCAACATTTTCACCGGCGACGGCGCAGCCGCACCGCGTTACATTGAGGCCCGATTGTCGAAATTCGCTCTCGACGTGGTTTTCTCGCCGAAAATCACCGAATGGCAACTCTCTTACGACGGCCGCAACCGTGAGCCGGTGGCGCTTCCCGTCAAATTCCCGCTTCTGCTTGCGCAAGGCGTTGAAGGCATTGCTGTTGGTTTGGCATCGAAAATCCTGCCGCACAACTTCAACGAGCTTATCGACGCAAGCATTCTCTACCTTCAGGGCAAGCCGTTCGAACTTTATCCCGACTTCCCGACGGGCGGACTCATCGACGTGTCGCGCTATAACGACGGTCAGCGTGGCGGTGCAGTGAGAGTGCGCACTCGCATAGAGAAGGTCGATAACAAATCGCTGATGATTAAGGACGTGCCGTATGGGAAAAGCACGGCGTCGCTCATCGATACCATATTGAAAGCCAATGAAAAAGGCAAGATTAAAATCAAGAAGGTGGACGACAACACCGCCGCCGAAGTCGAGATTATGGTCTATCTGCAGCCTGGCGTTTCACCCGACAAGACCATCGACGCGCTCTACGCTTTCACCGACTGCGAGATGTCGATTTCGCCCAACTGCTGTGTGATTGAGAACGACAAACCTTGTTTCCTGGGCGTGTCCGACCTTCTGCGCCATTCGGCCGACCACACGGTGGAACTGCTTCGGCAGGAGCTGCTTGTGGAACTCGACGAACTTGAAACCGACTGGAACTTCTCGTCGCTCGAAAAACTGTTCATCGAGTTGCGGATTTACAAGGACAAAGAATACGAGACTGGCGAAAATTACGAAGTGGTAATCAAGCATATACGCACACGCATTGAACCTTATACCGATAAATTCATCCGCCCCGTAACCGATGACGACATTCGTAAGTTGTTCGAAATCAAGATGCGCCGAATTCTAAAATTCTCAAGCGACGAGGCCGACGCTCATCTGCGCGATTTGGAGGCCAACATTGCTGAGGTGAAGAACAATTTGGAGCATATTATAGATTTCACAATCAATCACTTCCGTCAGATTAAAAAGAAATACGGCAAAGACCGCGACCGCAAGACCGAAATACGCAGTTTCGACAATATCGAGGTGGCGAAAGTGGCCGAGTCGAACCAAAAACTCTACTGCAACCGCGAGGAGGGCTTTGTCGGTACAGGCTTGAAGAAGGACGAGTTTGTGTGCGATTGTTCCGACATCGACGATATAATTATCTTCCGTGCCGATGGTAAATACCTGATTACCAAAGTGCAGGATAAGAAATTCGTGGGCAAGGACATTATCCACGTGGCCGTGTTCCGCAAAAACGACGAGCGCACAATCTACAACGCCATTTACCGCGACGGCAAAGAAGGCGCTGTCTATATGAAACGCTTTGCTGTTAAGGGAGTTACGCGCGACCGCGAGTATGATGTGACGCAGGAGAAGCCAGGTTCGAAAGTGCTTTATTTCACTGCAAACCCGAACGGCGAGGCCGAAACGGTGAAAATCTATCTGCGCCCGAAACCTGGAATGAAAAAACATATTTTCGAACTTGATTTCAGTAAGTTGATGATAAAAGGCCGTCAGAGTCAGGGCAACATTCTGACTCGTCAGCAAGTACACCGCATCGTGCTCAAGGAGTCGGGTGTTTCAACGCTTGGCGGTCTGAAAATCTGGTTCGACGATGTTGTGATGCGCTTGAGCACCGATGAGCGCGCCATCTACGTGGGCGAGTTCCGTGGCGACGACCGCATTTTGGTCATCACGCGCAGCGGCACCTATCAACTCACCAGTTTCGACCTTACAAACCATTATCCCGACGACGTGCTGCTCATTGAGAAGTACGTGCCCGGCAAGGTGTTCACGGCCGTATTCTGGGACGCTGGACAGAACTTCTACTATATCAAGCGTTTCGAGATTGCCGAATCGAAGAAAACCGAACTCTTTATCAGCCCCGAGGAAGGCTCGCTACTGGTGCTGCTCACAAGCCACCGCTGGCCGCAAATCCGCATAACTTTTGGCGGCAAAAATGCTGAGCGTCCTGCCGAGGATATCAATGTCGATGAGTTTATCGGCATCAAGGGCTTCTCGGCCAAAGGCAAGCGCTTGACGACATTCGAGGTTAAGCACATTGAGGAGATTGAGCCGATAAAAGAGGACGAACCGATTATTGATGAGACTGAAGGTGGCGATTATGAGGAGGTTACACCGATAGAACCCGATGACACCCCGGATGTAACCCCGCCGGCAGGCTCGGGTGAGCAGATGTCGCTGTTTTAGAGGACGTTAAGAATATAGAACCTAATCCGAATTGATATGAAAATGAAACTATTAGCGGCTGTTTTCTTAATGCTTGCAGCCACATTTGCCGCATCAGCGCAAAATCATCAAACTTTTAAAGGCGTGCCAATTGACGGCAAGGCCAATGCTTTTATTAACCAACTAAAACACAAAGGCTTTCAGACAGTTGGCAAGTCGGATACTTTAATTGGCACCTTTGCCGGCTACAACGACTGTGAGGTAACAGTTATGACGTCGGTGCAAACAGGCAACGTTTATGGTGTCAAAGTGCAAATTCCGATATGTCAGCCACTCGGGATTTATGCGGAGTATAAGAAACTGCACGCTGCGCTGACTGAAAAATATGGGAAACCGGTTAAAGAGGAGGTGACTCCTTATGAGAATGATTTTATTAAAACCCTTTATAAGTTGATTTATTCGGAATCGTATCCTACCAGTTGTGTTTTCGACACTGGTTGCGGTAATGTGACTATGGAAGTTGCTTGGATTGCTTCAGAATGTGGTGGAGGCTTCATCGTTATGACATACATCGACAATGCCAACGAAAACGAGCGTCGGCAAATAATTTACGATGATTTGTAAGCAACTTACTAAAATTCAATCGCTTTCAGTAACTCAACATATCCTTCAATTCCGCTTTCAATCTCGCTCACGGCGATGAACTCATTAGCGGTGTGAGAACGTGCAGAGTCGCCAGGGCCCATTTTCACTGTCGGGAACGCACCGCTAATCACTGCCTGGTCCGACGTGGTGGGCGAGAAGAACGTCTCGATGCCCAGTTTGTGAGCGGCCACAACAATGGGGTGCTGCTCGTCGATAGCAGAAGCGTTCTTGTTCAGCGAGCGCGGCGTTGCCACCGACTTGATGTGTTGCTGAATGATGTCCCACGTTTGGCGGTTGCTGTATTTCTCGGTTGTACGCACGTCAACAACAAATTTGCACGAAGCGGGAATAACGTTGTGCTGCGTACCGGCCTGAATCTGCGTAACAGTCATTTTCACGTTGCCCAGTAGCGGACTTTTCTCAGGGAATTGGTACGTGTGAAGCCACTCAATATCCTTCATAGCAATGCTGATGGCGTTGATGCCGTCGGCACGTGCGGCGTGGCCGGTTTTGCCTTCAGCTTCGCAGTCGAGCACCAGCAGGCCTTTTTCGGCAATGGCCATTTTCATACCTGTGGGTTCGCCCACAATTCCGGCAGTCACCATTGTTTTTAGTTGAGGCAGAACCAGATACATTCCGTTAGGGCCAGATATTTCTTCTTCGGCCGAAGCCACAAACAAACGGTTGTATTGTAGACCAGTGTTGTCAGTGGCGATGAACGCGGCCAACAGCGAGACAAGACTTGCGCCAGCGTCGTTGCTGCCCAGTCCGATTATTTTTCCGTCGTTCTCGATAGGCGAGTAGGGGGCGGTTTCCCAGCCCTGAGCCGGTTTAACGGTGTCGAGGTGCGAGTTGAGCATCAGCGTCGGATGGCCTTCGGTAAAATCTTTGCATTTGACAATCAGGTTGTTGCCTATGCGCTCAGGCGCGTAGCCGTTGGCGGTGAGTTCCGCAGCCACAATGTCAGAGACGTTTTTCTCGTCGCCGCTGAGCGATGGCGCGGCAATCATCCGCTTCAGAAGGCTCGTTGCTATTTCGGTCGTTGAGTTCATATTGCCGATTTTTATGCCATAAAGGTATAAAATGGTTGAAAAGTTGAAACTCTTTGCTTAGCAAGGTGAAATCCTAAAGTTCCAACCTTGTTCCCCCGCCGTTTTTCAGGCCGTCGGTGTTGGTAATCACCACGCTCGCAACGCCGGCGCGGATGGCGTCGAAACCGTTGTCGAGTTTGGGAATCATTCCTTCGTTGATGATGCCAGATGCCTGATACTCTTTGAATTTGTCGTAGGTGAGGGTGGCGATGACCGAGTTGTCGTCGGTGGCGTCCATAAGCACGCCGGGCTTCTCGAAGCAATAGACGAGCGTCACGCCGCACGATTTGGCCAGAGCGCGCGCCAATTCAGAGGCGATGGTGTCGGCATTGGTGTTGAGCAGTTGGCCGTGGCCGTCGTGAGTGATGGGCGAAACCACAGGCACCGCGCCTTGCTCGATGAGCGAGAACAGCACGTCGGTCTGCACGCTGTCGACGTCGCCAACAAAGCCGTAGTCGATGTTTTTCACGGGGCGCTTGTGCGACAGAATGATGTTGAGGTCGGCACCGGTGAAGCCGAGCGCGTTCACACCGCGTTTCTGCAGTTGAGCCACAATATTCTTGTTCACCAGACCTGCGTAAACCATTGTAACAACGTCGATTGTCTCTTTGTCGGTGATGCGTCGGCCGTCAACTTTCTTGATTTCAACG